>JARBAV010000232.1 GCA_029237515.1 Nitrososphaerales archaeon | reverse complement strand
TAGCATCGAAATTTCCTGCATTCCAAACAAGCTTTTGACTTTCAAATTCCCCATTAACTAGTTCATAAAACGTATTTGCACCCGTTGAATTCACAACAACTATACGAGGGACCTTCTTTATCCACCTCCAATCATATAACTCCATTAAGCATTTTCCGCAACTAGCGGTATTTCCCAGCGCTCCGCCAGGATATACGAGCCAGTCCGGAGGATTCCAGTCCAAGTGCTCCAAGATTCTATATACTATTGTCTTCTGACCTTCAAGTCTGAAGGGATTAACAGAATTCACGGTATATCCATTCTCGAGATTTACCTTAGCCAATGATTGATTCAGAGCATCATCAAAGTTTCCTTCCACTTGGATGACTTGGGCACCAAATTGGAAAGCTTGCCCTAGTTTTCCAGCAGCGATTTCTCCTTTTGGAATATAGACTTCACACCTCATATTTTCGTTAGCTGCATACATGGCTGCCGAAGCGGAGGTATTTCCAGTGGATGCGCATATAATCTTGTTCACGCCGATGGCTTTCGCGTGGGTTATTGCAGTAGACATGCCATTGTCCTTAAATGATCCGCTTGGATTGTAGCCCTCCGGCTGTAGCAGGAGACTATCCTGTTTCAAGTTGACGTAATCTGCAACTCTACTCATACGGTATGGTTTTGAAAGTCTTCCTTCTGCTCCATCTAGAGATACAAGAATTTTAGCGCACTCATCCAAGTTCTCGGTATCAATTCCAAGAAAGTTAATCAGATCACGAAAACGCCATACCCCGCTTTCATTGTATATGTTTCCACCGTGATTCCGCCGTGAGTAGAATACTTCTATCTGCTTTTTTTCCGGTTTGTTAAGGTAAGTAACGTCTAACAAAGAATTACAAGAACATGAATAGGCTTGGTTCATGATATTGAAAGTTTTTCCACATTTAGGGTTAATGCATTTCTTTATCGCATTCGTTTTCATGAATTTGAAATAATCTTAAGTTCATATTAATTGTATTTCTCCTCTAACGATTTGCGTTATCAGGCATAAGAAGCTAGAATTTGTCTCAGTATCTAATTTTCGCTAAGCCTGCCTAACCTTAGAAGTGTGAGACAGATCTCAAAAACGTAAGAAATATCCTAACATATTGTCGTTATAATTTGTCTAACCATTTTTTATTCTCCTTCGTCAATTCAGGAATCGTCTACCGATGAAGAACCGCTCAGATATTGAAGTAATGGCCTCAATTCTCCGCTCTGCAACTAGCAGCTGGGAATATAAGACAAGTATAATGAACACTGCTGCAATTTCACACTCACAGCTAATAAGGTATCTTGCTGTTGGAATAGAAAAGGGGCTGATTGAATATTCTGAAACAACTGGACTGTATAGGACGACTGAATCAGGAATATTCTATCTCAGGAAATATGAGCAGATGGTGTCTATGCTTCCATCGGTTCCTGAAATTCTAGACTTTGAAAATGAGCCTAGTTCATCCGAATCTCGAGATCATCTTTACAGCAATGTGAGCTAATCAAATTATGAATTCATGATACCAAATCCATAGCGGAAAAGATTTTCAATATTAATTTCGAAGAAGTGATATAGAGACTGTCGACCAATACTGTTACGAGTGAAGGTCATGCTTTGCACGCGGCTTAAGGATTCAATTTGTTCTTCGATTTGGGAAGAAGTATGTGATACCGTGCTTCTTTCAGGTGGACTAGATAGCACTATCATAACGGCCATTCGCAAGCCTGATTACTCCATCACTATTGGATATGGATCGGAAGCATCTGACTTGAAATATGCTAATGAGACGGCTCTTAAATTTGTTAAAAAAAAGATAACAAGAATCCTCTCGACTCAAGAGGTGTTAGGATTAATTGAAAAAGTTATTGGAGCTCTAAAAACATTTGACCCAATAACAATTAGGAATTCTGTTGTTCCATATGCCGCATTGGAAGTGGCTAATTCTAATGGAATTGAATGCGTCTACACTGGTGACGGCGGTGACGAGTTATTTGCTGGGTACAATTTTCTGCAAAGATATGTAGATAGTCCATTTCGCCTCAAAAATGAAATTTCCCGCTTAAGAACAATTATGACCTTCCCTACATTTAGCTTAGGAGAGAGTCAGGAGGTGAAAATCATTGCGCCATTTCTCAATGAAAAAGTAGTTCGTGTAGCCGAATTGATTCCAATTTCAGACTTAGTTGGATTCTATAAAAATGAGGTTTGGGGTAAAATGATCTTGCGACAATGTTTTCGGGATGAATTAGGGGATGAGATTTGTTGGAGAAAGAAACAGGCACAGGAAGAAGGGGCTGGCATTACTAGGATAGGAGAAATTATTGAAAATAGCTGCAGTGATTTTTCGTTTGTTGAAGAGGCACGTATGGCTAAGGGGAAAGGCGTAGCGATAAGAAGCAAAGAACATCTATATTATTTCAAGTGCTTCATCCGCAATTTCTCCCTCAAAGAGCGGTGTGATTGTCCAGAACTGACCTGCTCTGGTTGTGGAAATTGCGTTTCCTTTCTTTCAAATTACTGCAAACTTTGTGGGCAATTCCCTGTAACTTAACTAAAGATCCACCTCTAAGTCTAACAAAAGGCTCGTTAGAACAGCATGCATCCAGAGCAAATTTGAGACAGCCATAACTCAGCGGTCAGCTGCAATATTGATTAACTGTTTCTTTATTCTAGAAATAGTTGGATAGCTATAGCCTTTCTCTCGATAAATTTTAATCATTGATCTCCAATTTTTGAGTCGACGATTAGCTTGTACTTTGGTTATCATGTGGGTTTCTCTCTTAACTATACTCTTCCTCCCAGGAAACAAATAGCCTCCAGAAATGGCCATTAACCTTTTATACGCAAATCGAAGTCCGAAGAGTAGCATAGGGGGCGGTAGTGATTTGAAGTATTTGGATATCTCAACATACTCCTTATCTGAGAGTTCAATATCCAGAATGATTTCTTTCATTAGATCCTTTAAACAAGAAAATTATTAAAATCTTTCAAATTTCGTATTTTGAAATCTCATGTGATGTTCAACTATATCCGAAAGTTAATTATATGATTTCGTATTTTCCCATAGATTGATGATGGACGATATTGAGTTCATAGCTGAAATGGAGAATAAGGTCAATTCGGGAGATGAAATACTGTTTCCAGAAGCTCAGCGACTCCTCAATACTTCTAACGTCCAAACTTTAGCAGAAGCAGCTAACAGAATTGCTCGAAGATTTAGTGGAGCTCAAGTAGACGTAGAAATGCTCCTAAACGCAAAGTCTGGCAGTTGCCCAGAGGACTGTTCATTCTGCGCTCAATCATCTTTTTATGAAAGCAAGATCAACAAGTATCCATTGCTTGAAAAAGAGACGATCCTAGGTCGAGCCCAAAAAGCCAAGGAATCGGGCGCCGATAGCTTTTGTTTGGTATGTGCATACAGATCGCCGCCTGAAAACGATTTTAATTTTATATGTGATATAATAGAACATATAAAGAAGTATTTAGATATTGATGTAAATGTTTCTTTAGGTTTCATGACAAAGGAACGGGCTAGGCGTTTGAAAATGATCGGAGTAAAAAGATATAATCACAACCTAGAAACCTCTGAAACCTATTTTTCTCAAATCTGTAGAACTCACGATTTTTCAGATAGAGTGAATACAGCACTAATAGTTAAAGAAGCTGGCCTTGAGTTATGTTGTGGCGGTATTATAGGTATGGGTGAAACTGCTATGCAGAGATTAGAGCTTGCATATTCTATTAGGAATTTGACACCTAACGAGGTGCCGATAAACATTTTGATACCGAAGTCAGGGACCCCCTTTGAAAACCTTCATGGTGTTAGTCCTATCGATGCAATTAAAACAATCGCCGTATGGAGATTTTTGATGCCAACCCCAATTATTAAGATTGCTGCTGGGAGGGAAGTATATTTTAGAGATAATGACAATTTGGCTTTAAGGGCAGGCGCGAACGGAATAATTACAGGTGGATATCTGACTACTAATGGTAACGATCCAAGTAGAGATATGCAAATGATTCAGGATATTGGTATCAACCAAGGGTAATTATTACAATTTTGTAAAAAAAGAACTTGACTACTTAAGATCCAATGATCTCTATCGGGGTTTAAATGTAGACGATAGTCTTAAGGGGTCAGTAAGAATTAGACATAACTATCAAGACAATATATTGAACTTTTGTTCCAATGACTATCTGGGGATCTCAACCCACAATGAAGTATTGCAACCCACCAAGAAATCTCTAAAGCAGATTTCTCCCTGCAGCTCGAGGCTCGTCACAGGAAATACTCCTGAATTGGAGCGTCTTGAAGAAATGCTCGCTAATCACCGCAAGACACAAGCGGCACTGGTATTTCCAACAGGGTATATGGCAAACCTTGGCACCATCACGTCTTTAGGAGGTAAGAATTGCGTCATCTTTAGTGACGAACTTAACCACGCCAGCATAATAGATGGATGTAGGCTAAGTGGGGCTGAAATTAGTATTTTTAAACACAATGACATTCATGATCTAGAAGAAAAAATTGAACTAAATAAGAGGGTTCCAAGGAAGATAGTAATCACTGAGGGAGTGTTTAGTATGGATGGAGATTTTGCCGATGTGAGGAAAATAAGCAGTATCTGTCACTCGCATGATGCACTTTTGATTGTGGATGATGCGCATGGTGATTTCATATTTGGAAATCCAAGAAATCGTTCCTATTCAGGAATTCCGGCCTATTTTGGGGTGAACTCGAAAGTCGATTTTCACATTAGTAGCCTGAGTAAAGCGCTAGGATGCTTTGGAGGCTACGTCGCCACCTCAAGACGAATGCGAGAATTTTTGATAAATAAATCTAGACAGTTTATTTATACTTCTTCTGTTCCTAGCCACCTTTGTGTGTCAGCAATGACAGCTATACGTGTTGTAGAAAAAGGTTACTTGCAGAACAAGTTGTTCCGAAATATAGAGCTTCTTGGTAGGGAGCTTTGCGAGCTTGGTCTCATTGCTAACCAGCCTCGAACTCAAATAATCCCAATCTTAATAGGCTCTGAAAAGAATGCCATTAAGTTTTCCAATTTACTGTTGAGAAAAGGTATCCTAATCCAACCAATAAGATATCCCACGGTTAAGAAAGGCTCATCTAGAATAAGAATTAGCATGTCAGCTTCGCACACTCCGGCTAATATACGAAATGCAGTAGATGCCATTATTTATGCAGCCGACAAATTGAAATTGATCTAGAAAAGTATTTCATTTTATATTTCAGAATTCGAAATTAGAAATATCGTTCACACGACTAACAAGCAAAAGAAAGTATAAGGAAATAGATTTAGACACACTCAGGCTCGATTATGATTATCAATTAAACCTGATTTTAGTAAGTAGTAATTCTCAAAAATTCTTGTTTACCGAAATCGGACACTAACATCCAATGATATTTCTGAAATCGAGTTTTGAAAGATTTTAGCTGCCAAGAGTCCAAAAATTCTATTTACCTCCTAAAATTTAATAGATCTCGTGCAATTAATTTCTCAATAAGTTTTAGACTGTAGTTGTTATGGATTCTTGGGATTTCTATCACTCTCTTTACCCCCGTTAATGCAACAAGTAACGATGGGAGACGGCGTTGTACCTTCGAAGCTTTTTCGGGACTCTTATTGATAATTATTGCATCTACTCGAATTTTCCTATTAAGACAAGCCTGGTAAGTAAGTAATGTATGGTTTATAGTACCTAGCTTTGGCGATGTCACGATAATGGCAGGAAATCCAACCATCTTGATAAAATCTAAGATTGTTTCCTTCCTAGATATAGGCACCATAACCCCCCCAATACCTTCCACCACAAGAAACTCGTGCTGCCTTGACAGCCTTCGCAATATTTTGACCGCTTGATCCAAGTTAGGAGGTTGTCTTCCACTCATCATTGCCGCAAGAAAAGGGGCAGTTCCAATTTGATAGAAAAAGGGATTTATTATATCGTGGGAATCAACTACCTTTGCAGCACGAGAAAGTCTCCATGCGTCCTCAGAACCAAACGTTGAGGTATATCGCTTATGCGATGTAGCAAATGGTTTCATTACTCCAACGTCAGTGCCGTATTTAGTCAGGATTTTCGCTATTGTGCAGGCTATGAATGTCTTTCCAATATTAGTATCGGTTCCAGTGATGAATAATCCTCTCACAGCAATTTAATAATGAAGCAGTGTGCTTTATTTCAATATGGTACTTTTCAGTAGACATCACATATGGTATCCTTATACAGATATGAACCAATGGGATAGTTCAACTTTCAAAATAATAACAAGAGGAAGGGGGTTCCATTTGATAGATTCAAAAGGTCGACAATATCTTGACGGCGTTGCAAGTATGTGGTGCAATGTTTGGGGCCATGGAGAGAAGGAGATCATCAGAGAAATGAAAAACCAGATTAATTCTCTTCAACATTCTAGTCTTTTCAGCCTAGCAAATAAACCGTCGATAGAACTTTCTGTTGAACTTATAAAATTGTCAAAAGGAATGGAACATGTTTTCTATACTGATAACGGTTCTACTGCAATAGAAGTTGCGATGAAGATGGCCGTGCAATACTATAAAAATAGAGGCAGACCAGAAAAGAGACATTTTGTTTCACTTCAAAATGGATATCATGGCGATACATTCGGGGCAATGTCTGTGGGTTATGTCCCTCGATACTTTTCTGCATATAGAACACTACTGACAAAGGTGACTCGGTTACCTAGTCCTTCCCTGGTGTTGGGCGAGCCATTACTCGAATTAGATGAGATCCTTGAGGAAACCGAATTGCGTCTTAAGAAAATTTCTGCGAAGACCTGCGCAATAGTAATGGAGAGCGGCGCTCAAATTGCAGGTGGGATTAAAATT
>JARBAV010000231.1 GCA_029237515.1 Nitrososphaerales archaeon | reverse complement strand
TCCAACGATATCCCAACCAATGCATAAAGGTGGTCGCTTAAACAATGATTCCGGATGAATACCTTCGCGTATGAGAATATCAGCCAGCGATACTCCTGCTGTCAATATTTTCACTCGCACTTGATTTGCACTAGGTTCGGGAGTTTCTTCTTTAATAAGACGGAGGTTTTCAGGGCCACCAAATTTGGATACTATGATACGACTGTACTTCACTGTTAAGATGTTACCTCTCTAAGAATATTAATATTCAGAAAGTAAAATTTGTGGAATTTAATATTTGTTCGTCGGTACCCACACTGATATCGGTTCTAAATTGGGATTCTAATATGGGCATGAACAACTAAGCTTTAAGTGTCAAATTTCTAAACTCATCAGAATAAGTGATTATTTTCAATAAGATATTTTTAAGGCATGAGTTATCAGCCAAACAGTATACGTAATATCTGTCATAATGGTTATTTACATCTTATTCCATTAATTATTTTATCCATGACTAGAGAGAGAAAAATCGCAGACAATGAAAATCATATGCTTGTGCTCTCGATAATTCAAAAAAAGGACGAAGAAGGAATTGATACCGATATCGAACAACTTGCAGAACTGGCGAGATTGTTTGAATCTCACGCAGAATATGTCGTATTTAATTTACTAGAGGAAGATTACATCAAAGCCGATGGCAATTTCGAGCAGGATTGGAAAGAAAACAAAAATCCAGGTGATGACAACCAACAAGCAACAACGACAAAGTTAGAGGGAGAAGAATCCCTAGATTTGCTTGCCGTACAGGATTATAACATTACTCAGAAGGGTAAGGCCGTACTAGAAAAGAGACTGGTCCAGTTAAAAGAGCTAGTCACAATCATGGTGAAACTATATGAAAAGAAAGAAACAGAAGAGCTATACAACTACCTAGTTGCAAACAAGGATTGGTTACCACTAATGCTATATACACAGATTCTGACCATGAATAATTTAAAGAAAATATTATCGTTACTTGGTATCGATATTCATAGGTTAAGGCAAGATGAACTGCAAAGGAACCTTGAAGATCTTGGCATTGACCCCGACTTATTGATAGGTAGTCTATTTTTCGTCGCTCCTTTAGCGGCAATTATTACATTTGTGCTTAGCGGAACAATTATGAGGAAGTTGTCGGAAAAATATGAAGAGCAAGCTCAAGAGAGGTACGCTAATTATAGAATCGATTAAATGCATCAGAATTCAACAATAGATTTGTCTTTCAAAATTGGCTTTCATGTTTCTATCATAGGCGGAATTCATAACTCGGTAACAAACGCTGTAGAAATAGGATGCACTGCATTTCAGATTTTTACAAGGAGTCCGAGGCAATGGCACTCGAGGGATCTTGAAGAAGCTGACGTAGAACTATTCAAAATTAATTTGAAAAAAAGTGGAATATCAAGGGATTCTGTTGCTGTCCATATGCCTCATTTGCCTAACCTATCGGGTCCAGATGGCGAATTATATGAAAAATCAGTAAACTCTTTTGCAGATGAATTAATAAGAACATCTCAACTGGGCATCGAATTTCTAATAATAGATTTGGGATCTGATAGGGGTCATGATAACGAAAATGGGATCAAACAGCTGATAAAAAGCTGTCAAACGGGAGTTGATTCGTTCAAATCAACATATCAGAAAAAATTGGATTTTACCATTTTACTTCAAAATGGATGGGGGTCTAAAAATAGCGTAGGTGTGACACTCGATGAACTGAGAGAAATTCTTGACAAGTTACCCACTAAGGAATACGGAATTTGTCTCGATACATGCCACGCCTTTATATCGGGATATGATCTCAGAACTGGTGAAAAATGCAATGGCTTTGTTGACCAATTAAATAACATAGTAGGTCTTGACGCTGTAAAATTCATTCATCTAAACGATTCTAAAATGGATATCGGCGCACGATTTGACATTCATGAACATATGGGCCTTGGAAAAATCGGAGTTGAAGGACTAAAAACGATTATCAATCGCAAATCACTAAGGGACTTGCCTATGGTGATACAGGTGCCTTATATGTTCATAAATGATCATTCCGAGGAGCTTAAAGACGTGCGAAAACTTAGGAATTATAAAAGGGTACATTGAGAATCTATGTAGACAATTATGCCATCAATTGACAATACGTCGGTACCAATGCAGCTTTCGGTTCTAAATAAGGATTCTAAGTATAATATTCAATTACTAGACCTCTAATTTTTCTCTGAAATTTTCTTAAGATTAGCCTAATCTAATTTCTAAATATGTGGAATTATCGGCGCCGAAAAAATTTCATTTATGGACGTCGGGGTTAATGCTGATAGCGGTTCTAATTTGAGATTCTTACTTGTTAAACGGAAGGCTGAGCCTTTACGTTCTCCTTAAAACACTGGCGGCTAATTTATAAGATACTGAAACAAATTATGGAAGAGTTCCATGAGAGTTTCTTTAATCTGCCTCATGACGTTCCTGTCCGCGCTAAGTGCGTGCGCAGTAAGCGGGGCACAACAAATAGGTTTCGCATTCATAAATAGCGAAATTGAATCGTCCCTTGGCATAGATATCATTGAAGATTGTTATAATGGTGGTGACGATGACGGCGATACTCTTGTGGATACGAATGATACTTTCGACTGCTTCAATATTCCAAATAGCAATGTTACAAATAGTAGTATAGTTGCACCATAGTTAATGTCGAATGATCGAATAAATCGAAACATGCACATTGACTTTTTTTATGTTTTAGGATAAACCAGCCGAGGCAGCATCCGTATTCTTTCCTCTACTCTTTTTACCTTTGTTTTTCCTAAGGATTATTTTCTTAAACTTCTCCGGATGCTTTGCCATGTAGATACCAACAAACCATGCTACAAATGCCGCAATAGGTGTGTATATGAAGTTGAAAAATTCACTTAGGGCGCTCCAAAATTCAGATAACGGCTCCCAGACAGGAGGGTCCTCAGATATTTTTAATCGCAGATTTAATGGCTCTGTCAAAGAATTTTGGCTCACTATTGCATATCCTGAAACATTTGTAGCCTGATTTCGTATCACTGAATGTGCATCCAAATACTGGGTAGGAAAACTAATTCTCGCCTTTATTGGAATAGTTATCTTCCTTATATCTGGGGAATCTGTAGTTATTGTAAGTTCAGTCTTGTCTTCATCAGTCATGTTCAACACAGATGGCTCATATTTCGTATCAAGATAATTGTACCTATTTTCCTGTTCGAATCTCACCTTAGGTTCGAGCCCAGAATCTGTTTCCACTCTAATCTCAATTATTTCTTTATTATGCTGGGAAGTATTTATCACAGGGTCGTCTGTGACCAAACGAAATTCTGGTGGAGGAATGTAAATCCATCTGACAAGGTCTAGTGTCCAAGGAGCAAAATTGTCCTTATTGCTATTATATGCGTAGAAGAAGACCTTATACTTTTCCGGATGCGAAATTTTGCTTAAATTAAGTGATAATTTTACAACATGACCATTCTTTATATACGATTCATTATGAGTGACCGGAGAAGATACGAGACTGGTAAACCCGTTGGCAGACATTTCATTTATTTCCTCGGTCCAAGTGTTGGTAGCGTTACTCCATTTTAGTTCAACAAGGTAATCGATTCCATCTTTACCCGTACTGCTATCCAAGTCTGAATCAATAAGCATTCCATAAACAATCGTATGAATTTTGTATTTCGATTGATTTAGTTCACCTAGCGATGAAAACCAAAGTGTGGCATCAAGAACATTCCCGTCACTATTATACTTGACCGAGCTGATATCTGTAGCGTTTATACCATTCCTGTTAGGTTGTCCATCTATAACTCTAATCCAGTCTCTCTCACCATCTTGAACTTCTTTAAAATTGAACGGTTTAGAAATTGCCCAGACCAAATGATTAGTTGTAAGGAAAAACAAATATGTCAAGCCAAAAATTAGTATAAAGATGAATAAAAAATAATACCATGACGAGAACATATGTCGGTAAATAAGAACACTAGTTCATAAGTGTAACTGATTGTCAGCAATACTTTGTTATCAATTCTTGGTACGCTCCATTTATTTCTAAATAACTTTTACTAATCTTAGTGTTTTTAACAATTAACTATACCCTTCGGCCTGAAGCCAGGCTTGGAAGTATATTCAAATTTTCCAAAATCGACTTCAATATTGTGACCACATTCTCAATGCTTACTATTAGGGTAATTGAGATGGGTATATGAGGTTGGTTCTACAGCACGTCGGGATGCGTATTGTTAACAAATCGAATCCAAATTGAGATTAATCTTCCAATATTCACGCATTTGAAGTGATGTAGTTCAATACCCGAAGTGCGGTCCAATTTGTAAATCACTAAAAAGGGACCGGTGGAATTTGAACCTTGCTAGTAAATGGGATCAGATAATTGCTTTGTAATAAAGTAGACTCAAGGTCTTTTGAAACTTGCATATGGCAAGTTCAGTCAACTTCTCAAAGGGTTCTCTTGGATAGCTCAAACTAGAATTAGGTTTTACCTGTACCAGCATTTGATATAAAGTGGAAAACTTCATTGTGGGTAACTTGTTTTTCTTGAGAAGCTTCTGAACAGTTACTCCAGAACGCCATCGAAAAGAGCGACATGTATTATTGTACTTATTCATCAGCCGTAAGTGCACTTCATCAGGATAGCACTAACTTTTCGTTTTATCAGAGAAAAGAAAAAATGTAGAGTCAATAAGAATCTTTTCTGAACGACATTTTTTCGGCGGCGAAATATTTAGTTAGTAACTAATATTTCTGCTATATATCTTAAGAGCAACGGTTTATAATGTAGTATCCTAATGGACAATTGTCTTAAAAGGAAATATCTTGTAATGAGGAGTGAATGATTATTAGATTCAGGATCGCTTATAAATTAGCTTAGCCTCAATAAACTGTGTTTAAAATATCAATATCATTTCTGTTAATGTTTCAAAAAAATTTGAGGAGAACAAAATATGGTGTTTCTTGAATTTATAGGTATACTAGTCTTA
>JARBAV010000230.1 GCA_029237515.1 Nitrososphaerales archaeon | reverse complement strand
GTCCTTGTTCTCCAAAAATCTGAGGACCTCCGCCTGCATTTGAAATACTACCTACAGTGGAAGTAATGATTGAATATCCATCACCGGTAGCAGCTAAAACTGCGATATATGCTACCAAGGCTACTATGAAGCTTATTGCTACTATCCTCTCTCTGTAGAGTATTGTGCAAATACAATAGATAGCAATAAGCCATGCTCCGACCATTCTATCAGAGATAACTGAAAGTACACTAAATACCAGACAAGACACTACAGGTAGAGGAGGGAATCTGTTTGGTTGAATACTTCTTAACTGTATCAGGAATGAAATTGCAAAAAACATCATGGTCAAGGAGAACATATCCCTATGCAAATCCCATGTTGTTCTTAGAACCGGAATCTGCATGATGACAAATAAAGAAACCAGTACAGCGTAAAAATTACTATTTTTAATTATCGCCTTTCCCAAAGAAAGGATTGATACTGCAAAAAGACCGAAAATAAGAGTCGCGAATATAGAAACGATAGACTGTACTGATAATCCTGTTAAATTCTGTATGTGGTAAAGAACGTAAGTATAGAAAGGATATTCTCTCAATATGGTATTCCATTCATTTTCAAAATTCGATAACATTGGGATATAATAATTTATGACATCATAACCTATTGGATATGGATATGCAATTAACTCGGCAACACCCTTCAAAGATATAGCAGAAATGAATACGATCAGGTAGAACGGAAGATCCTTTCTAGAAAAAAAACTAATTGCACGGAACGGAAGCTTGTTTTCCAACAAAGAGGTATATAATTTCAAATAATTCTCACTTGAATTATACCTGTCAACTCATTGCTCACTTCATCGAGAATAGATCCCAATTTTTAATTGACACTCTCATATATGGTGCGAGGGATTCATTTCGGAAGTTACAAAAATCCTATACCACACTTCTAGACTTAGAATCTGTAACAGCTTACTGATGTACCTAAGATCAGTATTTTCATCAATTCGCTTGAGCGACTTTAAGTACCAATTTTTATCTATGAGATTAGCCTCGAATATACGACCTCTATCCAATAGCATGGTAACCGTTTCTTTGCCCGAGCTATTCCAAAGATTTACAATGTCCATACCATATCCAACTTTTACATTCATTTTCTTGTCAGACTCTGGGGCATAAATTTGTAGAATTTCACGTAGTGGAAGTTTTCCTATGTTTGAATTTGTCCCATATTTCAATTCAGAGGGCCATTCGAATCCCAGCTCTACGACATCATTATCTAACAGAGGAGAAATTCCTTGCAGTTTAAAGAAGCGGAAGTATTTGTCATTAGTTGGTACGAAATCATGCATAAGTTTGCCATTGTAGTCGGCTAAGAGCACCTGATCAAGAGGCTTTAAGTTATTGCTAAAATATGATGTAAGAAGGGAGTATATTGAGGACCAATCGAACTTCATCTCCTCGGCAAACATTTCATGTTGATCCGGAACCCAGTCCCTTTCGTGGCACGACAGGTACAACTTTGCCCGTTCCAATGGATTTGTATTTCGATCACATGTTTGGAGAAATTTCTTATATCGAAAGGTATAACCGGCAAAGACTTCATCACCTCCATCTCCAGTGAACAACAAATTGGAGATAGACTTTGCTTTTTTTATAAAGTAGTACTGGTAAGTATTCCACCTAGGTTCTCCAATGATGTTTATCATCGCAGGCAAGTCGCGAAGGGGATTTTCCACGTAAACCGGGTGAAAATCTGAATCTTTCTTTTCTGCAATTTTTTTAGCTTCAGCGGTCTCGTTATTTTCATCAAAACTTACGTTAATGCATTCCAACTCTAAACTAGGAAACTCCTCGCGTAACAGACACAAGATTAGGTTAGAGTCTACGCCTGCACTCAATGCGACACAAAGCCTTTTTTCGTCAGATTTATCAACCTCTCTTCTAATTGAAGATCTGATTTTGTTCTCAAGGATTCGAACAGAAGCTCCATTCTGTTTTGAATAAGATTTAGTGACATCAGGAACACATACATCTCTTAATCTAATAGTGGGAACATACATATCCATAGGGTCGTACCGGAGGGTCAGCAATGAAAGAAGGTTC
>JARBAV010000229.1 GCA_029237515.1 Nitrososphaerales archaeon | reverse complement strand
TGGAAATGATGGTTAAAAGTGGAATTTGTTAAAGAATAACATTCTTCTTCATCATAATACGTATAAGAAGTACTTCACTTAAATATCTAACTTATACCCATGATCTCGAAAAATCAAGATCTAAACAAAAACAGAATAGTCGGAATGTAGTTGATCTATCTTTTCACTCCTATAGTAGCTGTTCTTCTTGTATGTGATGATACACAATAACCACAAAAATCTTGTATATTGCCTTTAGTATGACACATGCATTCACATTTGCCACCTGTCGAAAAATTATTTCTTCGTTTCAATTCTAATGACCAGTAAAAGTCATATGAATACCTCTTATAAACTGTGTATTCCAATTTTTTCGACTATCTATCATATGATGCAATACAAGTTTATGCAAGTAAATGATAATCAATATTGCAAAAAATTGAAAATCCACTCGAAAAGTGTAAAGATTCAGTTTGTTGTGACATAGCATCATCAATATTATCGATCTATGTTTCCCAGAATCTCTAGCTTAATACCTAGTCCAATCTGCAAATTATTCTCAAATTTGGAAATAAATTCCTCTTCTAGATAATAGATAGCTATGTCATCATCCATGTGTATTTTTTGTAACGATAATTATGATCTATTACAGTTATAGTATTCTCATAGTAAATGCGTCATTTGAAAGCAAGTATAATGAATTGCATGCCAAATACAGTCAATAATACTATGAGTATTATTGCATGAGATATGTATATTCATATTCGAGCTATGTAACTATGGTATCCTCAGAACATAGATCACATTGGATACAATCGTTATAAGTTCACTTTTTTTAACAATGTTAATATTCTTTCAAGAATAAAGTATTCATTCTTTCCATCAATATCGAGTGAAATCATGAGTATTTGATAATCACTATTAAATAGTGGTATTGTTATTCTTTTAACTTTCTCATATAGGGTAAATGAGTATAAAGGCTTTCCAAGTTTATACTGCATATCACATCTCAGATTCATTCGTAAGGCAGATTCTAATGCAGAGATCTAATTCATTTTCTTTTAGAAGCGGATCCAATCCTTTCCTATAATGATCTTCGATTCTTGTACCCATCTTGTTAGCTAAACCTACATATCTAACAGATCTATCAACTTTTTGGATTCGGTCACATATACAATCATGCAGATCCATAATGTTCAGCCTCACAATCTATTCCTTACAAAAATGACCTGTTTTCTTAATTCCGTAAATAAACAAGGTTTGAGTACTGTTCCATCCTTAATTTTGCAGGCAGTAAAATGCCACACTAATTCTAAGAACAAATAGGTCAAAGCAAATCCTATTACAATACATAGGACACTTTCTACTTCTGTGATTGCTGTCGCCATTGTTATAATTAGGGAAAGAAGTTGTTTATCTTATGTACTTCAAATTTGCAGTTATTCATTAGTATATGTTATTATTCCTCTCAATCAAAACTTATGAAAAGAAACTATTATGCAGACACGAAATGTCTGGACAAGTGGTTTGTTATCATGTATTTTTTGAGATACACTAAGAGAAGAAGAAAGGAGATGCAAAGCGGCAGATCATTGATATTTATCTTTAAGAACCTAGGTCGGAATAAATAATAATTATATCTTTATAAGCAGAAAAATCGAAAATAACTAATGGAATTTAAGACTTCAAGGCAAACGTGGTTAGTGTCATGTGCTATTACAGTACTTATGATTTCTTCGTTCATTACTATCCCATCTTATGCACAAAAGTTACGTACTGAAGACTACACTATAACTGACTTCGGGTTAAAGAATGGAAATACCCCTTTTGTTAATGTACAGGGAAAAGCCGGAGGATCATATGATGCATCTGTGGGCGATGAAGGTTATCAGGCATATGTTTTCAAAACTGACAAAGGATATTTTATGATTACTGTTTCTGAAGGGTCAGACACAAACCCATTTTATTCTACAAATCATCTTCTATCAAAGGATGTAAAATTGAATCCTCAATATCTTTTATGATATGAAGTCAGGAATGATATTTTATTTGTTAGATGCCCCTGACAGATTGGCAGTAGAAAGACATCATTCAAAGTTCAAGGTGAAATGTAACTGGATTACCCCAGTCACGATGACTTCACCTGCTTAATTCTAGACAGGCGGGTTGAATTCTTTCCATGATCTATCGATCATCACTCATTAACGTATCTGTTCCTATATAGGTCACCGACATCAATTAGCTTCTTATCTTATAACCCGATAAGGATTGAAGAAGTATATGCCTTATATAGTAGCGTTAAGGATTCCATATGGTTAACTTAGGGTTGGCATATACTTACCTTAAATAAAACGGTGATGCTTCAAATATGGGGAAACAAAGAAACTGCTACTTCAAAATGCATTGACATATGGTCCTATACTCCGTCCTAGCGAATTTGGATTTTCGAAAAATAAAGAATATAATATCCGGTAAGGCATAATTTTCTAGCAAACTATGGGAGGTATTGAGGAGCAACTAGGTCCATTGCTTGATTCTTATAGTAAGTTTGAAGAAAGTAATGCAAAGAGGCAGGATCAATTAAGAGAAAATCAAAATTTTAAGAATGCATTCAATCAATTGGCAGAAAATATTATTAGACCTGAGATGAATAAATATGCTCAAATTCTAGACAAAAAGGGATTCAGGTCCAGTATTTTCCATGAAACAGGACATCAAATAGGACACCTAGCAATGTCCTTGAGTTTCAGCTATGGAAAACCATTATATTCTGATTTTACTCCACCTTTAATCCCAGCACTGAAGTTTGCAGCAGAAAATGGAAAGATATCTGTATACGAAAATAAGTTTGGGCCTTCTGGACTTGGCTGTTCCGGTAAAGAAGGTTCCTATGAAACATATCAAATAACTGCATCCTTTGTAGAGGAGAAACTTTTAAATTTTTTCAAATCACTATTCGACAAAAAATGGGATCTCTCAGTCCTTGACTAGTCCTGAATCTTCTTAAACACAAACTATGGGAATATCCATTCAACAGTTAGATCAGAATACAACAACCGCCTGGTTTAAAGAGCAGATGGGCCAGTTTAACAAAGAAAAATTCTATTAATTTCAATATGCATTTAATAAAAGCTCCACAAGAAGTAATAGACTATTATATTGCATGAAATTTGTCATCTGAAAATTAGAGGCCATTCACATCACTATTGGAAACTTCTGTATAGATATATGCCAGACTATCACATTGATCGGTAGTGACAAGATAACAAATAAACCTTAATATCAACACGATAAATAATTAATATAGTCGATAAGAACATTTATTTGAATTTGCCAAATGAGTCTCAATTCTTATATCTTACAACAAGAGGATGGAAGACAGGCAAACAACATACAATAGAAATCTGGTTTGTTGGATATCGACAATGGTATTATGTAATGTCAGAACGTAGGTACAAAGCACACTGGGTTCAAAATATTCTACACAATCAAAAGATCAAATTCTCTATAAATAATATTATATATGAGGGTAATGCTCGAATAATTAGTAAAGACAACGCTCCAGAATTGGCGAGAGAAGTTCAAAAGTTAATGAAGA
>JARBAV010000228.1 GCA_029237515.1 Nitrososphaerales archaeon | reverse complement strand
GTCAACAGGCAATCTTGCGCCATGTAAAGATTTTGGAAGATACCGGTTTGATTGAATCTTATGCTATGAGAAGCGATCTGGGTGCTCCAGACAGAAAATATTATAGAGTCAATTCCTCGTTCAATCTAAGTATTTCAGTTTCTAATGATAATTTTACGGTAAGAAATGAAGGAATCGAGGAGTTGAGATACAAAGAGGCAGACGCTCTTTACAAGAAATTCGATGAACTTGATTCTATCGTTCCTAGTCATAATAATGATAATACTCTAGATGAATCTATTGATAGAAATACAAAAGGTAATCAACGGAAATCGATTATGTCACTGGATCAGATACTTTTAAAGTTGCAACAAAATTTAGAAGATACAGAAGGACAAATATTACACCTTGAATCTCGTCTTAATGACTTGCGAGCATTAAAGCAATCGATACTAAAAAAGATACATGATATAGAAAAAGAAAATTTTGATGATATAGAACGTAAACTCATATGCTCTATTATGGAGGGACCGATGTGTAGAAAAGAAGAACAATTAACCATTTCAGAGCTGGCTGAAATATTGGATAAGAATGAAAAAACAATAAGAAATGCACTATCCAGAATTACTGATAAATTAGAAATTGGCAGTAATATCTATGAAGTGTTTAAGAACTTGACGTAAGATGTACGTCGATCATAGTCATATATATATAGAAATATATGCATGCTATACTGCACATAAATAAAGCGCTACCACAAACTACTCATGGTTAAGCTTACTTACAGTATTGTGGTTTTTCGACACAGTTCAGGTGCTGTGAACCATATATCGGGGTGTTACCAAAATGATTATCGGTTTTTAATGGGTCAATCCACATACTAATAGCATGCCCGCTCATCAAACTTATACTTATTGGGACATTGGTTACAGGACCGTTCTTCATGGTTAAAGTTGCTGTTCCATTGAACGTAGTGGAATTATTGTTGGTTACTGGACTGCCAATGAGTTTAAAGTTTGATATTGTATGGGTATGAGTTTCCGATCCGTTTAATTTCATCATATAAAATGTTGCATTGAACGTAGGTGAGGTGGAATCCGTCTCATCCATTCTATAAACGCCATGGATGATCCAAGTCGGACTACCATTTTGATCATTCTGAATGCCTACCAAGCCGCCCTTTACCGTAGTTTTAGAGGTTGTACCATATACAGAATCACTATCAATGAAGATCGGTTCTCCTAACATAGTAACACCAAATGTAATGACTAGTATAATTATGAACTTTGTTAACATTAATCACAAGACCCCAACAAGGTATATAAATACTCATGCTTATCAGATAGACAAGAAGATTGCCGCCTACGACTTCTCATCATCTTTGTATAGCTATCCATATGAAGAAAATTCTGACATTAATATTGACATGAGGAGTATAGAGCAAAAACAGGTTAACTCAATTGCAGCTTATACTGACCTTCAATGTGGGACAGGAACTGTCGATATTGAAAGAGTAGTTTTAGGGAATAATATGTGGTGTGCTAAATGCTAGGAATAGATAACAAGCAACGATGCAACAAGGAAAATAACGGGTGACTATATCGATGTGTGACATAGTATACTGGCCTCTGTTTTTTGCTTACTATCGCGATACGAGTAGACTAACAGAAATTAGTACTGCTACAACAAAAACATTTTCATTTATCGTCTCGCCCAATTGTCCAGTCTCATCATATCAACATTTTAGGTTCTACTTAAACTCTACAGATCCCATTAACACGCAGGACTTGACAGTTGGCGCCCGTTAAACTCTGAGTCATCTGAAGCACATCGAAATGTATGTAGAAAATTGTTGTTGCAATTGCTGTTGCGATTTTGGCCATTTGATTCGGAATCTACGATAGAATACTAATCATATAAGGTATATGTTAGCACGAAATTGTGCTTTTATTAGTTTTAGAATTTAGAATGAAAATATGAAAAGGGCTGTTGAAATCTTTTTGTCTAGTTTCGAATTGATGTTAAGTGGTAGTATAATGTCTGGAGCGTTCAATTTTCGTACGAGTATTCTCAGATGTGAGAATGGACATGACAGATTAATATTCTCAATAAATCTCACCAACAACAAATGGCTAAACACAATGATGATATAGAATCGCTAGGTCAGTTGGTCGCTAGCTTAACTAGAGAACTGGTAGAGACAAACCGTCAGCTTATGGAACTAGAGAAACGAGTCGCGGAGTTGGAGAAAAAATAAAACCAGTCTGAAAATGTCAAAACTAAGTATGCTAGCCATAAGCAT
>JARBAV010000227.1 GCA_029237515.1 Nitrososphaerales archaeon | reverse complement strand
TTACTCTCAGAACAATGGATACCCCCTACTACTCAATATTTAGCTACAGATGCCTATGACAATTCATGGATAGTATTTGTTAATTCCGAAGGCTTGGAGAAAAGTCCCACATATGAAGAGGATTTTAATTACGTCGGTAACGGTACTGTTCAGTTAGCAGTAATAGATAATGAGGGGAACATAGTAAGGAATGGCCCATTTGCTACAGGAGAAATAACCAAGCACTATCCTTACACATCAGGGGTGAATGGCATGATAGCAGTTTCATGGATCGACGGAGATGATGTAAAGTTAGCATTTGTGAATACAAATGCAAAAGAAGGTGTGGTATGAAAGTGTACTACGAATATATTACGGTAAAATCTCAAATGACACAAAGGGACTGTAAGGTTATTTCAAAATTTTTTATTGTCTAAACCAGTTAGCATAAGTTCTCTAACCGGTATATCCAGTTAGATATTTGTACATAGAGATTGAACTTCTAAAGTACTGTCCTATCATTGTTCTAAATGCTGTAAATGATGTGTAGTATGTTAATACCAGTAGATCGCCTTTGGATATATTCCAGCATTCTTCCAGTACCATGAACTCTGGTGATGCTGTTGGAAGATAGATTGGAATTAAACTATCCTTATGCTCTTCAAAGTACCCTCTTACCTTACGAGATTTATAATGCTGAGGTGCCTTATCCAGGAATAAATAACATCTTGGAAACTTGTAATGTATCTGCTTCAGAAATTCATAGAATGTGTCTTCGTTGAAATGGTGGTATTGTCTAAATAACTGTCTTCCGTCCAGACTGATAGCACCAAAAAGACATGAATGTTGATGTGAGCCAGTGATTCTAACTACCGGCCTTGTACTTCTGAATATCCACACCTTTCTAATGATAGAATCAAAAAAGAAGAATGATTCATCCATCGATACTGCTGTAAATCCTTGAGGTAGGTTATCTAAAACCACCTTTGCTCTTTTTTAAATCCCTTTTTCTCCTCAATTGAAGCAGTGTTTACATGTACCCTTCTTGGTACTTTCTGTTTGAATCCCCATTTATGCAGTAATCTGTAGACATGAGTATAATGATGACGTATTCCTGATTCTTTCACTATAAGTTCATTTACTTGTTTGGTAGTCCATCCTTGTCTGCTTTCCATTAACGTTTTTCTTATTCTTGCAGACACTTCTAAAGGAATCTGTGGTACTCTTCCACTCTTTGGTTTGTCTTGTAGTCCTTTGATGCCTTCCTTACTAGACCTATGAAGCCAGTAAGAGGCCCAAGGCTTGCTCCTATGTAATCCCTTTGCTACATGAGCTGGCATTTCTTTGTCATCTACGACTCTGATAACAAGGAGTAGCCGCTCCTTTACCTTAGCATCTGATTCCCTTTTATACAGCTCCACTAATTTTCCTTTTGAGGCAGTCAAACAAGTCTACGGATGAGACGCAGCAAATAGCTTTTCCTGTCTACTATATACTACTCATTAGTCAAATTTAGTTAGAGATTATTTGCTAATTGGTTTAGTATGTTTTAGTACCTACACTTGAATTAAAGATGAGATTTACATATTTATTATCATTAATCTTTCTACTCAGTCCCAAACCAACCATGATGAAGAGCCTTGCATAGAAAAACGTAGCTATGGATATAAACCATCAAGACACATCTACATATCCAAGCTAGCTTATTAAGAATTTTGAGACCAGCAAACCAAAAACGTTTAGTTAGGCGCACCTACTTAGTAGAACCATAAATAAATGGCTTGGATGAACTTTGTGAATCCTATTCTTGAGCTTTTTGGAATCTCATTAACTTGTTTAATAATTACATCAGTATTAACAGGAGAGGACATCTTTGTACAAACGGTGTGGGCTCATGTTTTCTCCACTACAGATGAATCTATTTTGGTTACCCTCGTAGAACAGATTAAAGCTGAAACACAACTAGTAATCACCAAATCAATATCCAACGATAATAATTCTATACATGACCATGCAAGTTATGCTGCACAACTTGAAAAAGCACTCGACGACAATCTTACTCAATCGACACCTTTATTGAACATTGCTCAAGTATATGACGACGGACAGAGAAACTCTACCACTTTGGCATTAGTATTTGCTAATTTGTTGGATGATATTCTAAGTAAATATGGAAGCGCCGTTGGAGTCAAATATGATATGACTAACATGTCAAATATGCGAGTAGTCTCGGTACCAAGGATGGATGATACCACTTCTCATTCTATGGGCGCGGCTCTTACCGTTGATCAATACAATGAATATATTTTAGGTGAACAATCAAGCGGCACGGCATGGAACACCTCAAAAGTAGTCAAATTAGATAAGTATGAAACGGCTCAAGTTCTCTCTGAAAATATCATAGAGAAATTCGATAATCAATTACGCCCTAGAACACTGGTTAATGAAACGGCTAATGTGGACCGATTAGAGTATAGCCTGAAAGAATTAGAATATTCCGTTGACAAGAAAGTTCTGCCAGAAATGGTGATGGAAATTGTTCATGTTCAAATTCATCCGTTACTACAGGAAATTTATAATTTGCAAGTATTATGAAAACTGATACATAATACTAATGACTCTAGAGGCTGCTGCTAACTGATTGTGATCTTCGTCAGCATTGGAAAACCAGAATAGA
>JARBAV010000026.1 GCA_029237515.1 Nitrososphaerales archaeon | reverse complement strand
TGAAGGGGTTAGAGATTCAACATATTCTAATCCACAGGCCATAGAGGAAGCTCTTGCGAGAGAACTTATTTTGGCTTCAGAAAATGAAATGGCCAGTCATGCTATAAAAAAGAAAAACGAGCAAGAAAGGGTAGCAATGGCATCGCGATAACTTATTGCACCACCAGATCAAGAAATACTCTCGAAGATTGCAGGTACGATTAAGTGCTTGGGCTGAAACTTAAATAGCAAGGTTCCAGTGAAAATCAATATAAATGAATGGTAAAGATGAATTCCTATTTAAGAAAAGCACTCTAATGAGTACTGGAGCAGGACGGGATATAATCAAGCAAGCTCTATTGAGGGAAAAAGGATACAAGCAGTTTAGTAAATACAGCCGTGAAACTGAAGAGCAATTTCAGGACTTTACCAAACGATACTTGTTATCGCTACACAAGCTAATCATTTCTGACCAAAATCCATCAGCCTCTCTCAGAAAATTCTCAGAAGAAATAGGGTCCTCAGAGATGGTACTTGACGACTCCAAAATACAAGATGTCATGGCGAGAATTTCTCGACCTGAAATTCTAGCAGACAGAGTAGAGCGAATTCTAAATTCTAATTTTGTCTTGATGACCTTTCCTGTACTCAATGCACTGTTTGATGGGGCAGCTGCATACTTTCAAGAAAGTATCAGTTCTGAGGTTAGAACTACGATCATAGACGGACATATCATCGCAATTGATCTTAGCGAACCTATGGACAGAATAATTGATAGAGACGAGGACATGGATTATCTGGATGATTACAAGCTAATGAATCCATATATACTTGAGGTTGCAAGACAAAAGATCTCAGTCGGAGGAGACGTAGTACTTAGATCGTTTGAGGAAGGATTTAAAGACGCAAGAGTTGGACAGTATATTGATTCGAGACTGAAAGCGAAGCCTGAGTCTGTCACAGATGAAAATATGATGGGATGTTACAAGAAATATAGAGCTATAATGGGTACCGCTGCTAGAAATATGGCACTTGACAGGAAACCACTTGGCGAAATTTATCATCTGGGCATGGCAAAGGCTAGTGAAGGTGTAGGCTGTGGAAACGAAATCCAGGATGCGATCAAGAATGGATCTATAAAAATTCCATCTTGGCCATTGTACTATAGTATTATCACTGGGGATGTACAGAAAGCATTTGAACTCACGATGAGAAAAAGCTCTATCTACTTGGACGAGGCAAAAATCGCTCTAGATATGCTCCCGCACGAATATGGATTTAGACCGTTCCTAGAATTCCTTTTCCAGTACGTTAGCCATTATAATCAATATTGGTTCAATGAATTGAATAAAAGAGATCTATATGCTTTGTTACAGAAAAACCTAACATTAGGAGACCTACATAGAAAATGAAGTTGATACCCTTCTTATACTATTAAGAAGGTTTATTATTCTAACCACTATTCTATTTTCAAGCGGAAATGTCCAGCGAGTACGAGAAGAACGTAGTAAAGCTAATTCAAGAAAAACTTGACGAGTTAGATTATTTGAAAAAGGCAAAAGACTGGGATAAATCTCACGTACAGAGATTGGCAAATGAAATTGAGACACTCGAAACTTTGTTTGAAAATTACAACTTGGGAATGAATTATTTTAGACGGGCGAAAGGGGGAAGATCTGGACTTAGGGAGTGAGGATTTTACCTTCGCGAAGCTCTCAGGCATATTACGCATGTTGAATTTTTAGTACGAGAAATATTATCACTTATATTCAGCTAGCACACCGTACTCCGGAACCCTGGCGAACAAAAATCTCCTTATAAATGAATATGAGACACTTCGTAATTATTTATATACCTAATTCTTGGCATATGACTCAGGCCATGCACGAGGATAAGATAAAAAGGTTATATCATATCAAAAAGCTGTCTGAGGAAGGGGGTGGACCAGAGAGGATCTCTGCCCAACATTCCAAGGGTAAACTAACAGCGAGAGAAAGAATTAGCCTTCTACTAGATCAGGATTCTTTCGTCGAAATCGACAAGTATGTAATCCATAGGAACGATGATCCTTCGACCAAGACGTATTTTGGAGATGGTGTATTGACTGGCTTTGGCACAATTGATGGACGAAAGGTGTTTGTTTACGTGTACGACTTCACAGTATTAGGCGGTTCGCTAGGTGAAATGGCAGGAAAAAAGATCGTCAAGGTTATGGATCATGCTCTTAAAGTCGGTGTCCCTATCATAGGAATACTGGATTCAGGAGGAGCAAGGATACAAGAGGGGGTAGTGAGTCTAGACGGTTATGGGGATATCTTCTATCGGAACACCCTTGCATCGGGCATTATTCCGCAGATAACTGCTAGTATAGGTCCGTGTGCTGGGGGAGCTGTATATTCTCCAGCCATGACTGATTTCATAATTATGGTGGAACATATTGGACAAATGTTTGTTACGGGGCCTGAAGTAGTCCATGAGGTATTAGGACAGGAGGTTTCATTTGAGGAGCTAGGAGGAGCGATAACGCATGCCAGTAAGTCTGGAGTGGCTCATTTTGTAGCAAAAGATGAATATGCGTGTATTGATAAGATAAAAAAACTCCTTTCCTATATTCCACAAAATAATAGCGAATTCCCTCCAATAGTTAATACAGGAGATGATCCAAATCGGATCGATTCTGCACTTGCATCAATACTCCCAGAAAATCCTTATGAACAATATGACATGAAACAAATTGTCAAAACAATTGTTGATGACGGAGACTTCTTTGAGATCCATGAACTCTTTGCGGAGAACGTTATTGTTGGATTTGCAAGGATGGGAGGAAGGTCTATAGGAATTGTTGCTAATCAGCCTCTATATCTGGCCGGAGCGCTAGATATCCACTCCTCCAATAAAGCTGCGAGGTTCATTAGATTTTGTGATTGCTACAACATTCCAATCGTTACCTTAGTAGATACTCCTGGTTACTTACCTGGAACCGATCAAGAACACAATGGGATAATTCGGCACGGGAGCAAGTTGCTGTACTCTTATTGCGAAGCATCTGTGCCAAAAATCACTTGTATAATAGGAAAGGCGTACGGCGGCGCTTACATTGCAATGGGCAGTAAAAACCTTAGAGCTGACGTAAACTTTGCATGGCCTACAGCTGAAATTGCAGTTCTTGGACCGGAGGCTGCAATAACAATAATACATCGGCGAGATCTCAAGAAATCTGAGGACTTGGCCAAAACTAAGAAGGCTCTTGCAAAGGAATACAGAGAAAAATTCGCCAATCCGTATATCGCAGCGGAGAAAGGGATAATCGATTTGGTTATAGATCCGATGGAAACTAGACCTATGATTATTCGAGCCCTTGATACATTATCCACTAAAAGAGAGATACATCCATGGAAGAAACATGGGAACATAAATTTATAGAGGCGGATAAAATACGACCAAGACAATAAGCAAAATTCTGATTGCAAATAGAGGCGAGATCGCGTTAAGAGTAGTCCGAGCATGTAAGGAATTGGGAATAAAATCTGTAGCGGTATTTTCGGATGAAGACACACGCTCAGTGCATGTAAAGAGAGCCGACGAAGCATACAACATCGGCCCGGCAGCGGCCACTGAGAGTTATCTGAACATGAAGCGAATTATCGAGATCGCAAAGCAATCAGGGTCAGATGCTATACATCCAGGATATGGGTTTTTATCCGAGAATGAAGGATTTGCGAAGATTTGCAAGAAGAACGGGATTATATTCATAGGGCCCGGAAGTGAGGCTATGGAAGTTACAGGTGACAAGATGAAGTGTAAAGAAGTTATGAAGGAAGCCGGAGTACCATTGGTCCCGGGCAGTGACGGCGTGGTAGAGGATCTTAATGAAGCTGTTGCAATAGCAAAAGATTCTGGATTCCCAGTTCTCCTCAAATCTGCATTTGGCGGTGGGGGGAGAGGAATTCGTTTGGCCAAGAACGAAAAAGAACTACGACAAGAATACGAAATGGCCTCCGCCGAATCAAAAGCCGCATTTGGGAAGGCTGCCCTTTACGTTGAAAAATGCCTTGAAGGCATACGCCATATTGAGTATCAACTTATTCGAGATACCCACGGCAACAGTAGACACTTATTCGAGCGAGAATGTTCTGTGCAACGGAGACACCAAAAGCTCATCGAAATGTCTCCTTCTCCCGTTCTAGATGCTAAAACTCGCAATAAAATAGGAGAAATCGCAGTTAGAGCTGTTGATGCCGTGGATTACGTCAATGCAGGGACAGCAGAATTTTTAAGAGACAACAAGGGGAATTTCTACTTTATAGAAATCAACTCCCGATTGCAGGTAGAACATCCAGTAACAGAATTTGTGACTGGTTTAGATCTTGTAAAATTGCAAATTTCAATAGCACAGGGAGAAAAGATCCCATTCAAGCAGGAAGATTTGGATCTAAGAGGAGCAGCTATTGAATGCCGTATAAATGCCGAAGATCCGTTCAACGAATTCTCTCCGTCAGTCGGATTAGTTCCTTCATGCAACTTACCATACGGGCCCGGTGTACGCGTGGATTCATATCTCTATCCTGGCTGTATGGTATCAGGATATTATGATTCCCTAGTGGCAAAGCTCATCACTTGGGGCAACCATTTCGAAGAAGCCAGAAGCCGAATGATTAACGCCCTAAACGAATTTGAAGTCGAGGGTGTGAATACAACTATTCCCCTTTACAAGACGATAATGAAGGAGGAGCATTTCATAAGAGGAGAGTTATCAACGGACTATCTAGACCGATACTCCCTTATGGATAAGCTACTTAAGGATACAAAGGGCTTGTCGTCCCAGACCCAAGTTCCTGCTCTCGCTGCACTTTTACTTTATTCAGAGTTTATGCGGACCCCTTCAGCCAGAAATGAAGTTGGGACCTCCGAACAGATGTCGTCATGGAACAGACAGAGAGGGAACTATTAATGGAATTTAAGATGGCACATTTAGAACAGCCCGTGAGGGCAGAGTTTGTCAGCACCTTGGGTGAATCTGAGGCCTTGGTCAAGATAGACCAGAGAGATTATCCTCTCAAGGTCTTGAGGTTTTCTACAAATGTTCTTGAATTTATGATAGACAACTCCTACCACTCCGCGAAAATACTCAACTCTAGTACATCTGAGGTAAGGCTACTTATAGATGGAACAGAGATGAAAATAAATAAGCATTCAAAACTGTCAGAAGTTTTGGAAAAGTCGCTATCTAAGATCTCACAGACTGCTGGAGTAAACAATTTGACAAGTCAGATACCTGGGAGGGTTGTTAG
>JARBAV010000226.1 GCA_029237515.1 Nitrososphaerales archaeon | reverse complement strand
ATCCGGGACCTATCGCTACATTTAGAGCAGATAATATGGTATTAGACTTCAGAGACCTCAGCATAAGGGAGATTCAACCGTCAAATAATCTTACACTTACATCAGTGAATATATTATGAATGCTATTGTTGTTATCGAGATCTAGTAATGGGTCGCTTTCCGACTTTTCCCTTAGCTCGTCATCCAAAGCTCAACTATGACTCTACCTATTATCATACTACTACGACGACCATCCTAGTCGTCCTATTCTTTGATCTAATGTTTTTATAAATTTTGATTATAATAACAGATTCTGAAATATACATTTAACAAAAAGTCGTTTGTCATATCCGATGTTACATTCATTTCTTTTGTTCACAAATTACTTAGACCATAATTGGATAGTACTATCAAAAATATGTAATAGCATAACTATATAATTTTAGCTAACAAATGTGCAAATGAGATAAACTAATAATTCAATGGTGACTGATCTATTGGTTACATATGCCGTTTCGTTGTAAATTAAATCGTTACACCTGAAGGAAGAAAGCTGTCTATATCAATGTCTGTTGCACCTTCTGTGCCAAGTTGTTAAGTTCCGTTAGGGAGGCAGAGGTTCAGTTGGATCTTCTAGTTGAATCATAATCTACCATAAATGATTCGTCAGTTGAAATAGGCATTAACTCAGTATTATTATTGGAATTCCAAACATAACAATGAGGAATATATGATGAAGCAGGCACTACAACGCCAAAATATGATGCACGCCAGATGCATGATCTACAAATCACAAAATAGATTCGTCTGAGATTTTGAAACTTATTATATTCTAAAGATTTAGAAGAGATCTTGGTTGTTTGTAATAGGTCATATATCAAATTGAGTCCAGCCATTTCAAACATTGTGATTACAGTCTTAGTTTTATACGTTCATATTGAACTATAGAGTGCACATAACTGCTGTTTGCCATTACTAATAAGATGTAATCAATTAGTTGATTTTAAGGTCTGAATTGACTGTATATAGAGCTCTATACAGTATATAGAGTTTAATAATAAAAGGAGACAAAATTCAGCAACAAATAGTGTCGAGTCCAACAGATCTTTCAAATAAATACCTGAAGGCGGTGGACTTACATTCATTAGTGATCTTATATTCTAATCTATCCAATACAAATCTGGAGAACTCATTATTGACAGGTCACCAAACTACTGGAGATCTATCAAAAATAAACTTGAGAAATGCCGATCTAATAAATGCTTATCTTTTGAATACTGAAATGTTTTTTTTTGAGAACGACCAGCTGGAAATGTCAATGCGCACTGGTCGCCTCCGTAGGAACCTTTCCTTTTGTAGATTATTAAGTTAATAAGGCATTATGGAACTTAGTTCTCTTAATCGATAATATGTAGTAAAAGTAAAAAAGAAAATATAGGATTATTTATTTTGTGCAGTGTATAAGACTATTCTGCAGGCGGATAAACTTTAACCTTCTATAACTATATCGATTCACTTTATCCTTATGTTTAAGGCGTAGTTATCTGCTACTTAATACGGTAGTTTGTCTAAAGTATTTGTAGAGGATAGTAATGGCGATGACGGAACAGTCAAGTTGAGGGAAGCTAATGCCAATGCGAGATCTTCAGAATGAATATTAATAATTACTTGATGCTCTCCAACGTTCAAAAAAGGGCATATAATATCGAAATCACCATCACTAACAGATATATTATTAAACTGGAAGATTGGTTCATTGGTTGGGATACTAATTGTTGCGTATACATTTTTCAAATGTTCTCCGGTATTTGAATTCTGTATACTAAAGTTGAGTTGGTTAAAATTGTGAATGCCAGGCTTATGAAGTTCATATTTAAATTGAATTCTAATATGATTTTCTCTATCTATCCATTCCTGTACTCCATTACCTGATAGATGAGCACGTAGAAGTACTATTGCTAATGGAGACCATAAAGAAGTATCGATTTGAACCATCAAAATAAACATTAGTAAATATAGAATACTATTTAGAATGAACCGCATTTTTGACAAAGATATCGTGGCTCTCGATTTAGTGTTGCAACCATACGTTCTAACTCATCGTCAGCTTCACCGCATCTCTTAGATTCCATTTATAATTCATAGCTGAAATTTTCAGCTAAAGAATCATATGAATAATTTGCCTACTGATTTTTACATTTTTGGGTAATAATGATATGGCAACACTCTAGTCACGGAGATAAATTATCATAGAACTCCGTTATTGGGGACGATACATACCAGCTGAGTATTTTAAATGTTATTGATAAAGATCAACCAACCTGAACTTACCTTATTACCAAATGAAATATTTCAATATTGAGGAAAATGATATATCTGCCATTTAATTCAACTCTCAGTGTGCTAACAATAGCTCTATTAATGGCACTCCATTAGTGTCTAAAAACATGATTCTTGTTTGATTCTAATAAATAATAATAGTTAACTTTACTTTCCTGAAATTATCTACATCTTGACTATGGATTCGAGATTTGTACCAATAGACTTTAATATTTACAATCTAAATTCGAATCATTGGATAACCAACCTACTTTCAATCGGACTCTCTTAATGATCTTAATTCTATCGGGGACTGTATCTTTAATACTCTTTGGAGGAACAAATTTGATTTCTGGTACTATAGCCTATGCAACTTCTACGAATGCCTCAGCTTCTATACCTTCAGCTGATGTTGTTCATTCATCAGAATCAATGAAAGTCCATCCGTCTGTTGGAACATTTGTAATTCTGATTGCTAATGAAGCTCATGAGAATTGGTCTGATGAGAAACATAAACTAATCACTGACAAGAATTCATATTACGTACCTACTAATCTGATTGTGCCAAACGGAACTGCTTTAGTTTTTCTACATGCTGACGCCCCCTGGGATACACCTAATCCTCATACCATCGAAATACAGGATAGTACCGGCAATGCTGTCTACAGTACAGGCCAATTAGATTATACTCTTAGCTCTGAACCAATAGTACTCCCTTCTCCAGGAACTTATAACATAGTTGACAAGTCATATGATACAAAGGAAGCAAAGATAACGGTTTTAGATAATGAAACTTCTAATGGTAATGGCATAATAGGAGGATTTTACACACCCACTAACCAGGTAGAGAACCCCGAGGATAATGACGGTGGATCACACCCGGGATCGCTTCGGTATTATAAAGAGGCATTTAATAATGAAGGATTTGATATACTAAGTGAATACAATTTTACATATGCTACGTGTGATTACTGTCCTGGAGAATATTGGCCTGATAATAAATCTGGAGAGCATACATTATTTATCTATAGTACACAACAATCAATTTCAGATGCGTTAGTTAAACTTGGAAAGCTGGTTAAAGACAACGTATATGTATGAAGCTCAACAGGACTTTAATTTAAGGCAGTTAGCAATGTTACGAATCCGCAAGACAGAACGTCTTCCTATTCTCCCAGCACAGTAGCATCTCCTCATCTCTTCAAAAAAGTTGCCGTAGTAGGGATCTGTGTGGAATGAATCTTTGCTGAGCCATAGCTTCTAACCTCGAACCACAGAATGATTATCTGTTTGTGTTATTAAATATATGAATAGCAGGGTGCGACAACAGCAAATGGGATATTACATAGGATGTTCAGGTTGGAGCTACTCCTCATGGCAAGGTCCATTTTATCTTAAGTCTATCGAGAATTCGAGGTGGCTAAAATATTATTCTAACGTATTTGATTATGTAGAAATAGACCGTCTTTCTACAGAATTCCCAACGAATACATGGTCAAAAACTGGTACAACAGAACTCCAAAAAACTTTCAATTTACTGCAAAATTTCCGAAGGTGATTACACATGATAAGAGATTAATTAATTTTGACGAGGATCAATTAGAAAGCTTTTTCGATTCTATTTCT
>JARBAV010000225.1 GCA_029237515.1 Nitrososphaerales archaeon | reverse complement strand
GCATAGAGTTACTCAGGTGCGTGTAGTTGGAGGAGTGTGTGATTGTTGTCTTAGAGAGATTTTTGTGGTTATTGCTCGTCCTCACATACAATAGAATTTCAAAAAGAGCAGTATTAATAGAAACACGTCAATAGTAATAAGATTGAAATTCGATGAGCGCCGCTATTTCTTTCCCGATAACCCTTCGGGAAACTTTTTCCGATATGCTAGATGACTTAACAGACTAAAACTATTATTAGTGTTTCCTACCAAAGTATGAACAAAGACATGTCAACGCCTCTAAAGTCGCCACCCCCACATATTCAATACTCTGAACTTGAAAGTGACAATATAGGAGGACAACGATCTAAGATTGACGTTATAGCCACCATTTTACATATATGCAATAACGGCAGTTTAAAGAACCATATAGTAGGTAAAGGTAACTTTAGTGATTCCATGGCAAATCACTATATTTCAATTTTGCTATATAATGATTTACTTTCAGCATACATTGATAATAAAAACAATGGAAGAACTTACTATAAGACTACAGATAAAGGCAAAGAACTAATTCACTATTATAATCAGATACAGCGGCTATTCCATTCTGAAAAGATAAATCAGATTGATAGCTCACAAGGTATATCCTTATCTCCTACAGAATTGAAATCGAGCTCGGCGCCCCAATTAGTAGCCAAGAGATTACTTATTATTGATGATGAGGAAGACATAACCTCTGCGCTGAAGACCGGACTAAAAAAGTATGGAATAGAAGTAGAAGTCAACAATAATCCTGTTTCTGTGTTGTCAAATTACAAACCAGGTGATTACGATCTTATAATATTGGATATTAGAATGCCAAATATGGACGGCTTTGAGCTGTACAAGATTTTAAGAAAATTGGATAATAGGACGAAAATCTGTTTCTGGACTGCCTTTGAAGTTGCATATGAACAATTCGTTAAGACCTTTCCAACACTGAGTGAGCAATTCTTTATCAAAAAGCCTATAACACTTGATGACCTAGTTGGCAGAATAGAAAAATTACTTATTCAAGATAATAAAGATATCAAACGATCTTCAATCGCGACATCGTCATCTTGAGATTTATTGGCTTCTCGTTTATTATTATCTGCTTACTAGAAATAAATTCAACAAGAATCCTTACCAGTTAAATGAAGAAACCTTTTATCAAACTTCCAAGGCGCAGCTATATACTTCTTACAATTCTTATTCTATGTTCGGGCATACTATCTTTATTATCTTATTATTATTCTTCATTGGCTGCAAATCAGATTGTAGAATTAGCCTCCGAAGATATACGATCGAACGCAAAAATTCAGGCACGCGATCTAGGATCTATTCTATCTAATGCGTTAGGTTCAGTTGCTACTAACTTAGGAGTTCTTAATACGATTCAAGAATCTGCAGATCAAGAGGGCGATCTTGGAAGTCCTATCTATGATATCGTTCAACAATCATCAGGAGGTCTAATCGTGCAATATTTGCATTTAAATGATGATGGAGAGCTAACCTGGACTAATAGGAATCCAGCTCCCTCTAACTTAAGAAATTTTGTTCCCAATGACTTTGCCGAACAGGTTTTTGGGAATTTCAGTTACAAAACCAAATCCGATGATTACAACGAGTCAGTTCAAAACGTACCCATTCTTAGTAGTTCATTCCGTGAACCTATCGCAGGCAAAATGTATAGTTTTATGGCCTATCCTAACATGATTGATGATGCGCAGACAGAGGATTCCGTCTTCAGCCAATCAGAAATAGACGTAACAATGGCCCTTATAAGCTTCGATCACGATTATGATAACAGGACTAGCGTACTGCAGAGACAAGCTTCAGACGAAGTCAAGAAGAATATAATTTTGCTTGCAGATAAGGATAATGTCATTCTTGAATCAAATAACAAGTCTTTGATAGGAATGCCAATTTCATCGTTTTTTAATCAGTTGACAATTCAAGATACTGCATTAGACAATGCAAGCTTTAACTCCGATCTACTGGCTGTCGAAGGTATGTCTTCTCTATTGACGGGTAGCTTCAGGCCTTTATCCTTAGATGTTTTATTAGATGGTAGGACTATGAGCCTAATATCGGAGCCGGTATATCTTGGCGAGACGCAAGCATGGACATTGTATGTTCTGGCTCCCCATCTCCTTACACGTGATGTGAATATTCTTTTTGAACTTCAGAATAATTTTAGCAGTATAATGATCATAATTATTGGCATAGTTGCTTTTGTAATCGCTCTGATAATACTCTTGTGGAACAAGGGTCTAGAGGAAGTTGTCAATCGTAGAACATCAGATTTAAGGAAAATGAATAACTCTTTATTGGCAGCTAATGAACGATTAAAAGTTCATGATCTGATGCAGAAGGAATTTCTCAATGTTGCGAGCCATGAAATGAAGACACCTACGCAAACCATACTGTTGCATTCGAGTCTTCTATCCTTGAATCGAGAAGTTGCACATGAATCTGTAGATGCAATAATACGCAATGCTGAACGACTTCAGAAACTAGTCAACGATATTCTCGATATTACAAGAATTGAAAGCAAGTCACTTAAGCTAAATAAGGAAAAACTAAACCTCAATGAGGTTATAATATCTATAATTGAAGAACATTCTTCTCATGTTGATAGTGGTAAATTGAATGTACTGTACAGTTCCTGTGAAGAATTCTATGCAATAGGAGATAAAGCCCGAATTACTCAAGTTATTTCCAACCTCATTGATAATGCAATAAAATTCACAAAAGAGGGCTTTATCTCGATCAGCACCGAGTTGATCGATAGTGACCATATTCTTGTAAGTATAACCGATACGGGACAGGGCATAGATCCACAGATATTTCCTCGGATTTTTGACAAGTTTGTTACCAAGTCTGAGCAAGGTACAGGTCTTGGACTGTATGTAGCTAAGAGTATAATTGAAGCACATGGACAAAAGATTTGTGCCCATAATAATAACGCCATCAACAAAGACTGTCCGTTTAGTAGATATCATCCTTTCATGAATACTGGATCCACATTCTCATTTACTCTCAGTGCTACTGAAATGAAAAATGAGTAGTTTTTCTTGAGCATTGCATCCAATCTCTATTGATGAATAGGATATACTACAAAGCGATATTGCCTTCAGCTTGTATGTTGCTGATCTCTGAAGTGAATATAACAAATGAATTAATATTCACTCTTAGATGTTGTCATAACATTTACATTAGTCTTAATCTCTTTTGAAATGAAGTTTAATGGTCTGGTAATGACCCCGGGCCAGAAGTTTTATCTGCTAATGAGTATCCCGCTTATCCTCGAAATAAGTGGGAATGTACCTCATTTCTCCAGGGTCATAATTTTGTAACAATTTATCGCTTTTTTAATATCAATAAAATATCCGACGAGAAAAATCATGATATAACTAAGCAGATGTAAATGGTAAACTAAAACTGAAGGTAGCACCTTTACTGTCGGGATTATTCTTAGCCCAAATCTTGCCTCCATGTTCCTCTATTAAACCTTTGCATATGTATAGACCCAGACCGGTTCCCTGATTAGAATTTGTTGCAAATTTGGTAAATAAATTGGGAAAAATAGCTTGGTCTATCCCTAGTCCAGCATCCCTTACGTTTACAATTATTTCATTATGTTTTCTGTTTAATTGGACAGTAACGGCTATAGTTCCTTCTTCAGTGAATTTGAGGGCATTATTTAACAGATTGGAAATCACCTGTCTTATCTTTTCTTGATCTGCTACTACTTCGATAGGAATTCTCTCCAGTTCTCCCGAAGTAGAGGCAACAATATTCATCTTCCTACTGGAGTTGCTGACTTCCAAATTATAATCATTTACAATGCCTCTTATGGTTTCCATAAGATCAAATTTTTGGGTATTAAGCTTTAACCGTTTACCCTCTATTCGAGATACCTCAAGTATACCTTCACTAAGGCACTGTAGTTTTCTTGCGTTTCTCGCAATAATATTAACCATTTCTTTCTCTCTGTTTGCCTGATATTTTCCTGTACATAAAACATCTGACTGCTGAAGAAGAGTAGATAAACCCAAAATTGGTTCTATAGGGGTTCGTAGCTCATGAGCGGCTATATTAATAAATTCTTCCTGTAGTATTGATGCTCTTTTCAGTTCCATATTTATCGAGCGCTCTTTCCACAACAACTCAAATGTAGATCTAAAAGACTCTACGCTAAGTTTGCTATTGGAATAAATGGTAACACCTATTGCATCAGTAATAATTTCAGCATTTGGGTCTCGCAATTCTGCACGTATAAACCTACTCCCATCAACTATTAAAATCCCAGACGTAGTAGTACTACCATCAAGGATATGTATCATGGGGGCAGTCATTAAAATCTTTTGTGAGATTGATTTATTGAGTTCCGTTAAAGGACAGATTATTTTTATTGTCGCTCTTCGTATTCTAGAAGCCTGTATCAGATAATCAATGATCCCAATTTTGTCTATTCGTAACATAGATCTGTCATTAGGCAGTAATAACAAGGCTTCTGTCTTTACCGATTTCGCAAGATCTATTAGGATCTTTATTGCTTTATTTCGATCATTTATTACATCTAGAAATTCGGGTTCAAGACCCTGTTCAATAAATTTCATTCTTTCTCGCGCATCTACGCCGTTACTCCATAGATCTTTAAAAATTGATATAAAATAGTCTACATATACTGGTTCATTCGTAACCAAAATATTCTTGATAACGCTAGGCGACCCTTTATTGTCGTACATGGGCTCGGTCAGCGGTTGGTTTAAGTGCTCAAGATGTTGAACACGGGCAATCATTTCTAGATCAGAGTCTGAAAAATCAATTGGTGGCAGACTATTAACATGTCTTACCTGTACTCCCATTTCAACAAATGGCTTTATCATATTAGTTGTCTCTTTGTCAACAGTCGTTACCCATTTGATTCCTTTATGGAGTCCTTTTTTATGCCTTTCCAATACATTTTTGTAGCCGTCAACATAAAAGCTGTTATTGTTCATGGACTTGAGTGTTCGGGGACTTAAGCATGTCAAGTATTCATTTGATTCTTCTAGCATATGTTTTTCTTTCTTCAATATCTGCACGTAATCCTTTAGTACCCTACTTTCTTTAATAACGTACGACAGGTACTGACTAGCCTCCTGTTCAGTAAGTGATGTTCCCATCAAATCATCATCGATGATATCTTGTTCCCGTTTGCGAATCGTATTCATGACTCTTCGTTCTATCACTTGCTTGATTTCTAATAATGGGGTATTTCCGTTGTTTATTAGGAGGATCGTTTCTTTATCAGCTAATTTCTTAATATAGTCACGAAACCTAGAATCTTGTGACAGGAATATACCTGATGCATATAACCCTACAACAAATAAGTATGAAGAGAGTAATAAGAATGAATGACCAGCTGTCCCGTATGTTTGTTGCAACGCAGAAATGCTAAATGAGATACCAATCATTACGATTCCTATAGCTGTGACATATAGATAGTCTTTCACTTTGTTAGATGGTATATCTTTAGTCAAAATATAGAATACAAAGCCGTACATAATGCTACTGCCAATAGATCCTGTTCTATACAAGATTCGCTCATAATATCTGAACTCTGAATCGCTGGGTAACGAGAATATCAGACCGCTTCCAACCAAGAACAGTACTAGCGGCATTGACAATAATATCCAGTGCTTGGCAGCAAGGTTACGTAACCGATTATTGGTGCGGTGATAGTATAGAAATAGAAGTATCATTGTGCTTATCCAAAGAAGCACGTGCTTAGGAGTTGAAGTTAGCACGACAATTGCCTTATGAAGCGGACCGAGGGAGCTGGGTACCATGTATAAAGTTGATGTACCATCAGGTTCAGTTACCTTATACTGTATTTTAGCACCATCATAGCTTTCAAATGTCTTATAGATAAAGGATGATTGAGGAGTTATTTGCTCAACTGTGTCACTAGAGCGGGGGGTACGCTCTACTATCACTTGCTGCACCACTATCTTATCAAATGCATCTCCTCCTATTGACATACTTAATGTAGCAGTTGTGAGCCCAAAAAATAATAACAAAAAGTTCCTTTTATCATTCTTATAGCGTACAAATAACTTATAACTAAACATTCCCAAGAGCGCCGCCGCAGAGGTGGATGCAATAGCATTAACAAAAACAGCTGGAATCCTGGCTCCCATACACATACTAAAGTATCCTTGACAATATGCGGTGTTATAATATATGACTAAGATTAATATTATTAACAAAACTGATTGAGTAACGATTATCCAGCTATGAATAGACCTTACAAAAGGAGACTTTGACCTTAGCTGCTTAGTGGTGCGACCTGTATATTTTAAAATTACCCATGAACTCACCCCATACCCAAAAAAAACAATTATTAAGAAAATAAGTGTCTGTATAGTGTTATCAAAGAAAATTAACTGACGAGTCAGTAGTAAAGCTAATATTAAAAGTATAATAGTAGTTATAGAAGTGGTGATGATTAAATTTCTAGTCTCTGGTAACTTACCAATTTTATCCAATAATGAGCTAGAAGTTAGTGATTGCAGCAATTAGGATATAGTGTAGTAGACTACTATATTTATTTTAGGCTAATCTATATTTAAGACCTAAAGACTTTCCTGAATTATAATACTGATCATATGATAGTCATTGGATCAAAAAGTGGCTAAACTGGGAGCTTATTGTCAGCCATTGAAGTTTCACTGATTCTACAAGTATACCCAGAGTAGAAATATCTTTTCCATTGGCTCACAAATTATCTCTATAGCCACCTATCCTTGATACCTTGATGATTAGAAGGTATATCTGTGGACTTATCTTAGATCACGAGCTTTATATTATTATGTTATAGGTATAAGTTAATAAGGTATGTTGCGTCTAAGGTATTATAGATACATGGATAAATGGAAATGCCCGTGATGTTCTAAGGTCGTAGAAGGAGAATCATTTATGGACTTAATTGAAGTTTCCCGAAAGCTGGAAGGCGGACAACATGTCCACGGTTGGGAAAATATCACATTACTAGAAGAGGAAGCCTCGTTATCAGATAAATTGCTCGCCTAATCTTATATTTTTCATTATTCCTCATTTAATAATCTTCTGAAATTAAAGAATATGAATAGTTGTTCTGTCTTAGCTTAAGATATATATATGTATAATATACGCATGATTATATCCGACATTGATTTTCTACAGCTTCATTCAGGCTGTGCGATCTATTACTCGGGTGATTAAAATTCGTAATCTCATTCATCCATACATGTCGAGTATTCGTAGGATTTACTTGAATGATTCCCCATACAAGTAAATGTTCAGTATTATCCTTCGGTAAAAGTCATAAATCCTCATCAAAGAGTGTATCCAGTTCCAATTCTAAAATGGGGAAATCCCAGAAATTAAAGTCGAGCATAAGAAAAACTAAGTATTAGTCAAGTAAAAAAGTGTGGTAGCATACAGCAAGAAATCCACTGGCATTAGGCCCTCCCGTACTGAATTAAAATAATGCTGTTGAATAAAATATGCAATTATCGCGATTAGAAGAATTATGGCAGCAGCAAATACTATCCTATTTTT
>JARBAV010000224.1 GCA_029237515.1 Nitrososphaerales archaeon | reverse complement strand
ATGCTCTTTTCATATCGTCATTACCCCTAGCGTGCAATTGGCATATCCGTGAACATTGCTCTCGGGAAAAAATAGGAATTAGATCTATTTCTAACTGAAGCGCTACTCTTAATCGTCTCCTATATGACTATCTACGAACTCCGACTTCACAGCTGTCCTATCAATTATGGTAGAATCCTTGGCTGATTTCTGAGTATAAACATAGACCTGAATATCATTGCCTTCTGGTCCAGGTATCATGTAACTATCTTCGACATGATATCCCAATGTGTTGAAATGTTGGTCAAAATAGGGCTTTTCATCTGCTTGTACTACAAACAAGCCAGCCGTAGCCTGAGTAGAATTTGTCGATAAATTATCTGGTGCGTTAGCAGGAGCAATGACATTGATTTTACCCTTAGGAGCTGCTGGGTCTGTGTTCGTAGGATCTGAAAACGTATAAGTTCCTGGGGCCTCAAATGTATATTGAGCAGCATTCCCAAATGGTATGGTCCCATTGGTGAGAAGAACCTGATTATCGCTGTCTTGAACCAGTGAAATACCATGGTTGATACCTTGAGGAGTCCCCGTGCTATTGTCGGCGTTGGACCAGATCACTTTTGTTCCCTCAACGATAGTCGCATCAAGAGGAAGGAATCCCTGATTTACTAATCTTTTATCTGGTATCAAAATGACCAGATTCTCTACATCAGAGTCTAATTTCATAGAATTCGTTTGTGCAATATCTGCTGCACTTAAGCGTGGACCAGCGGCGGGTACTGTACCCAAACCGCCTCCACTTGAAGTAGTATTTGCAGGCTCATCGGTTCCTGGCATAACACTTACCTGCGCGTAAACTGGCTCAGCTGAGCGATTGGTAGCTGCCCCTAACAGGATCAGAATAGCCGCGGCAGAAACTGAAAGCGCCATGACACTCAAACTCATATTCATTTGGAGGCTGTAGGCAGACTCCCATTTATAATGCATTGTGTTTGAAATTATTGACCTTCAAATCAGACTAGGTATGCATATAATTGCATTAGATTGGTTTCAATCAAGAAAAAATAGTCAACATTACATCAACATTTATACCATAATTTGGTTCGATATATCCAATGTCTTTCCTGGAGCAGGTACAATCTTATTTTATTATACCCGAATTAGGAGATGTTGGAGTATCGTTTGCCGATTTTCCCAGAAAAATTTCGCTTAATGACTCAAACGTGATAGTCTTTGGGGTTCCTTTGGACCTCACAACTTCTTTTGGGAAGGGAACGAGGGAAGGACCCAATTCGATCAGATTGACTTCTGCAAAACAAATTGAAACGTATCTGTTTGAAGAAAATATCGATTTGGCTGACGAAGTAAATATTTATGATTTTGGGGATATGAAGATACCTCAACTTGATTCGAACCGCAGTCTGAGCTCCGTCATTTCATCTGTTGGGTCAAACATTGGCATGACTGCAAGTCAGATTAAATCGAGTGATAAAATTCCAATTTTGTTAGGAGGCGAACACACCATCTCATATTACCAAATTAAGGCGTTAGCTGACGCAAAACCCTTGATTCTTCATTTCGATGCACATAGAGATTTGAAGCCTGAATACGGCGGTAATGTCATGTGTCACACAACTCCATTTTACCACTTAATTAACGACGGACATATTCCCGGTCACGATCTAGTTCAAATTGGAATAAGACAGAGTGATAGAGAGGAGAATCAATTTGCCCTAAATAAAGGAGTCAATACATTCGATGCATGGGCCATTCATGACGACATTGAAAAATTGTTACTATACCTAAAAGAAGTTACCTGCAATAGAGCTATCTATATTTCATTTGACATTGATGTTTACGATTTGCCGTATGTTCCTTGCACTGGATGTCCTGAACCCTTCGGCTTGGACCCTTTTCAGATTACTAAAATAATTAAGAGTATAAGCTCTTCTGCCTTGCTTATCGGGATGGATATGGTGGAAGTAGCGGTCAGAAATGGTGATCATAGGGAAGGTGCGTTAGCTGTCCAAACCCTTTATAGGATATTGGCAAATTTGCAAATGGCCCATTTATAGCTACAAAACTTTGCCATAAATAGGAACCTATGTAATGATGGGCTAGCTAGCGAATTGAGGTCGCTTCGATAGTAACATCGGTAAATTCAACGGTAGGTACGGTTTATCTGCAGTTTGATTTGATATCTCTTCGACCAAGCCCTCCAAAGTCATGGTCATTCTTTCATTTGGATTCAAACGATTGCGGATTTGAAATCTTGCTTCTTCTACTTCAGTGTCCCCTACAACAATGATGTAATTAATCCATTCCATTTCTGCATCTCGAATTTTTTTTCCTACTGATTCATCCCGATCATCCAGATCCACCCTTATGTGTTTGTTAGAAAGTCCGTTTGCTATTTCCTTACAATAAGCGGTATGGCTTGAGGTTACGGGAATCAAACGTATTTGGGTTGGCGAAAGCCATAGTGGCAAAGTAGGCTTAAGACCAGTTTTTGAGCTCTTTGCAGCCTTTTCTAATAGTGCATAGATAACGCGTTCAATCGCTCCACTTGGTGAATTGTGCAAGATTACTGGATATTTTCTAGTTCCGTCTTCGTCGACATATGTTATGTTATATCGTTTACTATTTTCAATATCGATCTGGTCTGTGGAAAGTGCGGAAGCCTTTCCTTGATTATCTATAAAGTTAAACTCCCATTTTAAGATAAAATAGAAGAATCGCTCCTTCCAAACTTCTACTAAAACAGGACGATTAAATCTTCTGGCCAATTCGACAATCATATCCTTATTATCATAAAGATAAGCCTCGGTAAACCGTATTGCCATCTCGATGTCGTTAGTGGTTGAAATCCCCAAATCATTCAACACTGTAGTAGATAAGTCAAATCTTTTCAGAAGCTCAGACTTAGCTTCCTCCATATCTCTGCAAAAGGCATGACAATCAGGCATGCTGAATGCTCTCAATCTTTTCAGTCCTACAATCTCTCCGGTTTTCTCTCTTCTGAAACTATATCTAGTAAGTTCATAAAGTCGAAGGGGTAGATTCTTGTAAGAAATCAGTAAATCCTTTGCCATCAGAAATTGGCCAAAACAGGCTGCAAATCTGAGGAAATAATGTTTCCCATGGTCAGAAGCGATGTTATATTGTCTAGCAGGAAATCGATTAAAGTAACTTTCAAGTGATGGATGCTTCGAATCATACATTATGGGCGTTTCTATTTCTATTCCACCGTAGTCAATAACCATTTTGGTAACGTATTGTTCTATAAGCGACTTAATCAAGCGACCCTTGGGATAAAACCGCATATTTCCCGAATCGGAAGCTGGTTCATAATCGGCTATACCTAATTTCCGCATCAATTTAACGTGAGGTGGAATTTCATCGACGGCTCTTCTCTTCTCGATCTCGTATGTTATCAGACTTTTTAGATTGAATTGTTTGTTCGAATATTTGTATTCGTTTAAAGGTATCATATTTCCGTCTGGTTTCATCACAAACCATTGAGATTGCAGTGAATCCTCTGCACTAAGAGCACTGGAGACACCAGCACCTCCATTACTGAGTTCTGTGTTTGAAAGTGGAATACCTTCTTTATCAGAATATTTACTAATAGTGCTTTTATCATAGATCCTAAAATTTTCAGCTAGAGGATGAGCCTTAACCTTTACTGAAAATGACTTTGTCCACCCAAAAGGTGCCCTTCTGACTACTATATCTTCTTTCATAGTCTCTTCTTTCATCAAGTTTATAATCTCCAAGGCTTGTTGTGGTGATGCAAGATTCGAGCTGAGATGAGAGTAGGGGTAAATTAGAAGCTTATTGTTCTTGATCCTTTGCATATACTGCTTAATATCCTGAGCTGCAAATTTGACGACGGCTAATTCATCGCCTTCTTCTACTGCTACCAGTATAACAACAAGATCTTGAAGTCTAACCTGCTCTCTCGATACATCCCGATCAGCGTACTTTTCTTGTATCTCTCTTGCTACCGGCTCATACTCGAAGAATTCGGCATGAAGTTGAAGCACTCGCATTCTATGGAATTTAGTAGGATTACTTGGATGATTAAAGGGTTTTGAACCATCGAGCAGTTACCATTGAGGCACGAGAGTCAAGAAGTGAACTGCCTAAGAGCTGCTTTTCCGCATTTTTGGATCTAAAATACGCATCAGTCCCATCTCGCTCGTTCATTTTCTCGATCTTCTTTGGTAGCTTTTTTCCAATCTTTATAATGTTGCCTACAAAGGAAAATCCGTTTGCTAGAAGAATCGACCAATAGATCAATGGCCATTGCAGCTTTGCTTCCACTCATGGACCTAAGGGCGATCTGATCACATCCTTGTACACTACACGCAACTCCTTTATCCACTTTACCCATACTAGTGTAAAATGAAGAAGGGTGGTATAAAACTTTGATCAATCATTGATCAAGCATTGATCACTGTCATTAGCCGCTGGGGAATAATTTCAGAATGTTCCCCGCCAAAAATAGTTTGGTAGTACAAGATGGGCAGCTATCCCTTAGAGCAGCGATTTAAAATTCTCAATTAGATATTTCTAGAAGAATACTCATTTATTATTCCAGACAGTTATAATAGATAAAATAATTGCATACTTATCTTAGATTCACACTAACTTAATGTTTAGTATATGTTTCAGTTCTATATAAATACTTAATGTTCCAGCGGTTTGTGGATGAGATCTATTAACGGGTTGTTATCACTATTAGAAATCAAACTATCAAATATGAAGAATAGTAACAGTACTAGAAATGTAAGTGTTACTTTTGCAATATCCATGATAATACTATCAATGATATCAGTATCCGATCTCGCCGCTGCTCCTCTAATATCTTCTCAAGACGACACGAGTGTATTGAGTGATGTCCCAAGAACACATGATAATAAATTCAATCCAAAAGCAGAGTGCAATGAACCGATAGATATCAAAAACGTGTCGAGCAGCAGCAATATCGACAATAATAACGATGAAGAAATAAATGCTCAGTCAGCATTTGATAATAATGAGGATACAGAATGGTCCGAGGATAGAGTAGGAGCATACTTGGATTTTGACATTGGAACAATTAGGTCGATTTGTGATGTCGAGATCCTTTGGGACGAAGGTGACGAGAGGTCGTACAATTTTGTAATTTCAGTATCCGAAAATGGTTCCAATTTTAATGATACGTTAAGGGCTACAAGTAGTGGAGATTCAGGCCTCCCAGAATCATACCCAATTCCAGATACCATGGCTAAGCATATTCGACTTACAGTTTATGGGAATAGTGAAGATGAAACTGCAGCCATCAAAGAATTAAGTATAAACGGAAGGGACATAAGGAAAGTAGGACAAGTGTACAATATCTGTGAAGAGCTTCCAATAGCCAAGTTCTCGGCCACCCCTAGCCAATCTGGAGATACTCCAGAAAATGCAGCTGATATAGATTTTACAACAACTTGGTCGAGTTTGGGAGTAGGCTCGTATATTCAAGCAGATCTAGGTACATTGAAAACTATCTGTGGCGTAAATATCGCTTGGTATAATGGAGAAAGTAGCCAGTACGTGTTTGAAATATCAGTCTCTAAAGATGGGATGAACTTTGAACAGGTTTACGAAGGAATAAGTGATGGCAAATCCATCAGACCCCAAAATTACGATTTTTCAAATACAGATGCTAAATTTGTAAGAATTACTGTTTTTGGTAACGATAAGAATAATTGGGTCGGTATTACTGAATTATCTGTAAAAGGGTTCACCCCACCGTTACCCCCCAATGACCCTCCAGTTGCAAACACAAAAAGTGTTTCAACCGACATGAATGTTCCTATCCCAATCACACTATATGGATCAGATCCAGAGAGCTCTGTACTGACCTTCAACATAGTCGATCTTCCTAAACATGGCCAATTATCATCCGTGTCAGCTGACACCGTGAAGTATACCCCAAACAAGGATTATTCAGGGTCTGATAGCTTCACATATGTAGTCAAAGACAATAAAGGTTTGACTAGTAGCAAAACGTTAGCTAGCATAAATATTAATAATGACCCTCCAGTTGCAAACACAAAAAGTGTTTCAACCGACATGAATGTTCCTATCCCAATCACACTATATGGATCAGATCCAGAGAGCTCTGTACTGACCTTCAACATAGTCGATCTT
>JARBAV010000223.1 GCA_029237515.1 Nitrososphaerales archaeon | reverse complement strand
GCTATTGATGTATTCTTATATATTAAGTCGAGAATCTTGCTACGGAGATAGGTGCCCTAATTGGATGCTTATTTGGAAGAAAACTCTGCAACAGTCTTGTTTATTGCATCCAAAATCCCATGCCTGATGATTTTGAAACTAAAATGATACGGGCAGAAGAAATATGATTAGGCTACCATTGTTGAAAACACTTAACTTCGTTCTGTTAATTGCTCCACTATTGACAGCAATAATACTAAATAACGATCAAGTTACTTCTGAATTTAAATACAATAATATAGTATTGTATCCGTAAATACAAGTGAGAAACTACCACGATACGTCTACAAATGGTTTTAGACGAAGGATCCAAGCAATGGTATATGAGCTGCAACTGCACTAGAAGTGGACCACTATGAGTGATTCACGCAGGGGACTTCCGCTAACCAAATCTAATAGAGAGAAGATATTTCCGAAATTAACACCGGTTCAGATTAGTCGCATTACAGCGCATGGACGTTTACGTTCGGTACAGTCGGGCGAAGTGTTAATAGAGCAGGGAGATAGATCGGTACCGTTCTTTGTGGTAATCACTGGCGAAGTCGAAATTCTACGACCGTTAGGAGCCCATGAGACGCTTGTAACTGTACATGGTCCTGGTGAATTCACAGGAGAGGTTAACATGCTCTCTGGCCGACGGTCTTTAGTTCGGGCACGTGTTACCAAGCCAGGCCAAGTGATTGAATTGGATCACCAGGAAATGCTCGGTTTGATACAGACTGATGCTGAACTCAGCGACATATTGATGAGGGCTTTTATTCTGCGTAGAGTGGAGTTAATAGCTGCTGGTGTTGGAGACATTGTCCTTGTTGGGTCAACATATTCGGCAGATACGCTTCGGATCAGAGAATTTCTTATGCGCAATGGACACCCATATTCCTACCTAGACCTAGAACGCGACCCTGACGTACAGAATCTATTGGAAAGTTTCCAAGTTTCAGCAAGTCAAATACCGGTACTGATCTGTCGAGGCCAAATAGCGCTCCGAAATCCCAGCAACCAAGAAATTGCAGACTGTCTTGGTTTTAATGAGTCCATTGATCAAACCCATGTGCGTGATCTCACCATTATCGGCGCGGGTCCCTCAGGACTGGCAGCCGCGGTGTATGGCGCATCAGAAGGGCTTGACGTTCTAATGCTGGAAACTAGTTCACCCGGCGGCCAGGCAGGTTCAAGCTCAAGAATCGAAAATTACCTGGGATTTCCCACTGGGATTTCCGGCCAAGAGCTGGCAGCTAGAGCATTTAATCAGGCTCAAAAGTTCGGTGCAGATATGCTTGTCGCTAGGGCCGCACGACTCATCTGCGACCGCAACCCATTCGTAGTCGAGCTTGAAAATGGAACCCGAATTTCTACTCGTACAGTTTTGATTGCCACCGGTGCTCAATATCGAAAGTTACCGTTGGAAAACCTGTCACGCTTTGATGGTGTAGGCATTTATTATGGTGCGACTTTTGTGGAAGCACAGTTATGTGGCGGAGATGAAGTAATTGTGGTAGGTGGAGGAAACTCAGCGGGCCAGGCGGCTGTATTTTTAGCACAGACTGCAAGGCATGTAAATATGCTAGTCAGGTCAAACAGTTTGGCTGCAAGTATGTCGCAATACCTGATTCGTAGGATAGAGAATAGCCCTAATATCATATTGCGGCTACAGACTGAGATCGTGGCGGTAGAAGGAAAGGATCATCTTGAATCCGTTTACTGGCGGAACAGGGAAACAGGACAGACTGAAAAGCATGAAATCAAACATATATTTGTCATGACTGGTGCCGATCCAAACACTCGTTGGCTTGATGGCTGTATTGCACTTGACGATAAAGGGTTTATAAAGACAGGTCCTGATCTTTTACCAGATAATCTTAATGCCGCAGGTTGGCCTCTTACACGTCAACCATATTTTCTTGAAACTAGTTTGCCTGGCGTTTTTGCGGTGGGTGACGCGCGTGGTGGCAGCATAAAGCGTGTTGCGTCGGCAGTGGGTGAAGGATCAGCTGCGATTTCGTTTGTTCATCAAGTACTACAGGAATAGCAGACTACTATTATTGCAGAATTTTTGAATGTGGAATTGATTTCACTTCATTTAACTGGGGTATGAAATTGCAGTCAGTCCCAACTGCGGATCAAAGATGAAAAGGATAGGATGAGTATATAATGCGTAGCTCTTTCGGATTAATACATCTGCGACATGCCGCAGTTTTATATAAACCAATACTAGATATGCTCTAGGAGAAATTTATGTATACATATACATTATTTTGTATATGACGCTATCCATGGTCAGTAACGTTATTAGGGGGGCTACATCTGTCCTCATCATTATCTTTTTTTGATACATATTATGGGAGAGTAAGACTTTTACGTTACAGGGATCAACAACTGAAGATGTCTGATGTCCACAGAACCCCGACTAGTGGTTCTAACCAGTCCCGGGCCGAAGCCAGCGATATGCTGGTTGTCTCTGAGTTAGGCGTTAGATCGCAGAACAAGGCAATTCTAGAAGAGATAAGTTTCAAAGTGAAGAAAGGGATATCACTTGCAATCGTTGGTCCCAATGGAGGGGGTAAGACCACCTTGTTTAGAGCACTACTGAAACTGATTCCGTACACAGGAATGATAAGGTGGAACGATAAAATAAGAATGGGCTATGTTCCTCAAGGTCTTGTCTCTACGGATTTCCCCCTATCGGTCGCGGAGTTTCTGAGATTCAAATGCAGGACAGATTTAGAGGCCTGCATAAGATCGGTGGGTCTGGAGAAGGAGATTCTCAGACAAAGCCTTGGATCGCTTTCAGGAGGAGAGCTCCAACGTGTTCTGATCGCTTGGGCTATCGTAGACGACCCAAGCGTGCTCCTGTTTGATGAACCCACCTCTGGTGTAGACATAGGAGCTGAGGAACCCATCTACGACAAAGTGAACTCTCTAAAAAAAGAAATTGGAATAACGATTCTTCTCATTACTCACAATATACACGTTGTGATGCACTATGCCGACTACGTGTTAGCCCTAAATAAGCGAGTGTTGTTCTTCGGTGATTCAAAAAGCCTGACTCATTCGCAGCTGTTAAGCATAATATATGGAAATGAATTCGCTCTATCGGAGGAGGAATATCATAAAGAGTAGGTGATCACACTGTCAGATACCATTACCTTTGGTCTTATAGCAGGCGTATTTGTAGGATTAACTGCAGGTTATCTTGGCTCAATCATGGTATCGAGACATATGGCGCTGGTCGGTGATGCACTTTCTCATGTTGCTCTTCCAGGTGTTGCTCTTGGAATACTGTTCAACTTCAATCCGTTCATTGGTGCGTTCGCATTCTTGGCAGCAACGGTGATTGTCACTTGGTATCTTCAAAAATCAACAACTCTCTCAGTGGAGGCAATCATAGGAGTACTATTCGTTTTAGCACTTGCGATAGGGATTCTTATCACCCCAGAAGTGGATCTATTCGAGGCATTGTTTGGTGATGTTTCTAAAATAACTCTCACCGATACAATAATTACAGTTTTAGTATCTGTCGGTGTGCTTGTAGTGGCGAGATCAATTTACGAGAAACTGGTTGTGAGTATGATTTCTAAAGAACTTGCTATCGCAAGCAGGATAAAGGTCGAAAGAATCAATCTGATTTATCTTTTCCTAGTTGCCATAATAGTTGCAATCGGAATAAAAGAGGTTGGAACACTACTAGTTGGAGCACTAGTGATACTCCCTGCAGCTGCGGCAAAGAATATCAGCTCCACTCTCTCTCGCTATTCCCTAATGAGCGCTATCTTCGGACTGGCCAGTGCAACATTGGGTATCATTTTATCAAACTACGTGAATGTTCCAGCAGGCCCCCTTGTCGTAATCGTGGGCGCGGCTATATTTGCTGCAGGAGTTGTAGCTAGTTCCCTGTCAAGAAGACTCAATAATCAAAAGAGTATTCGGAACACAATCTGAATATATGAACTATCAACTAACGGTACGTGCTCAAGAGATATATTCGACCGACGCTTAATATGGTGGTTGCATATGACAATGCTCTAATCATAAGTCTAAATCAGAAACGGTTTCGACTATTTTCGGATTTTAGACATCCAACCTACTACGGTTAATAGCGTGACATCTGTTTAATGTTCGCGTTCAGTTTCTCTCAATGTGGGAATTAAAGAATAAATAGTTTAGAGTTGGATATAATGATGGCACTTGACCATTAATGGTGACTGTTATTGAGGGACGGCCCTAAGGTATTAAGAGCGATACAGTCCAAATTAGGTGTAAAAATAGGAATTTTAGTAGTAATTCAAATTGCTTTTGTTATCTGTAGTTTTAGTATACTTTCTTATTATGAATCACAAGTTACGCATTTAGGAAACTCAATAAACATTGCAGGGAAGAATCGGTACCTCACCTCTAACCTTCTGTTGCGGACATCCGAATATTTTTCACAAGGAGGCGATAGTAGTATTGACCTTTCTAACCTAAGGTCCGCAACGAACCAACTGGAATTCAATATTTTGGCATTAAAACAAGGTGGCATGATATCAGATATTGATTTACGACCGTTACCATCAAAATTTTCGCAAGACTGGAATACAATTTTTCAGGACTGGATTTCTCTAAAAACGATTTTAACAAATAGTGTAATACAGCCCAATGGAAACATCAATACGACGACGACGGCTGCAATACCATCACCATCAGTTCAAGCTCTAAAAACAACAATTGAAACTAGCGCATCATCATTAGTGAATTCGTCTAATGTGTTAGTTACTGAACTAGGGGAATATGCAAGACTTAGTTCACAGAATTCAATGATTCTACAGGGAATATTCGCGATTTTAAACATTGCAGTTGCTGTAGTAGTTCTATACCTTGTTTTGAGAATCTTACGACCAATATTTGATCTAACCTCTGCTACATCCGAGGTAAGTAGAGGGAACCTAGATGTATCGGTTAACAGCAGAGGCAATGATGAACTTTCAATTCTAAGTGACTCATTTAATTCAATGACAAAATCTCTAAAGAGCTATATTAAAAAACAGAATGAGTTAACGAAGCAATTAGAAGATGCAAATGAGCAATTAAAGTATAGGGACAAGTTAAAAGATGAATTCATAAATGTAGCAGCACATGAGCTTCGAACACCAATACAACCAATCCTCGGACTTACTGAATATCTACACTTCTCAAAGATAGGATCTAGTGATGGCATCAGCAGTGGCAGCAACTCTCCGATGACCATACGACAAGAAGAATTAGTACTGGACATTATTCTTAGAAATTCCAAAAGACTGATGCAACTTACCGAAGACATATTAGATGTAACAAAAATTGAAAGCGGATCTTTTCATCTAAAGATAGAAAAATTTGACTTAAACAAGATGATCATTGAACTAATGGATGAGTACCGTCAAACAAGTAATGGTAATAGTGACAACGTATCTCTATACTATGTTGGTAACAAAAGTGATCCAATAATTATAGAAGGGGACAGAAATAGACTCTGTCAAGTAATTAATAACCTGCTAAGCAATGCGTTCAAGTTTACTACAAAGGGAAACATAAGAGTTATTGTTGATCGATATGTTAGTAGCAACAAGATTATTGTTAAGGTAAAGGATACAGGTATTGGAATACATCCAGATATGTTGCCGAAGCTTTTTACAAAATTTGCTACAAAATCTGATACAGGAGGCACTGGATTGGGTCTATTTATTTCAAAGAGTATAATCGAAAAACATGGTGGAAGGATATGGGCTGAAAATGATAACTATAGTGGAGATACGGGAGCAACGTTTGCATTTAGCTTACCTATCGTTATAAATCAGAAATAAGCACGATTTGGATCGTATAAAAACATTCGGAAAAGTTGTTGCGTCTAGTTTGTACTTATTCCAACTCTGCATTAATACGCTCTGACAACTTTTCTGAAGTAATTGGCTTCTTTATG
>JARBAV010000222.1 GCA_029237515.1 Nitrososphaerales archaeon | reverse complement strand
TCTTCAATTTATACATCCATTCACCATCCAATATTGAAAAGTGTTGAATCCAGCAAGAAATGCAAACTTATTAAAAAGAAAAGAGTTATGAAATGCAAGAATTATGCATGAGCGTGCAAAAGAACTGAAATTACTATATCGAGGAACACAGAAAGAGGTAGCACAAATGCTAGCACAAGACCATACAGAAAACAGAGGTCGCCTGGTTGCTGAAAGTACAGGGGAGTACCATTTGCAGAGATGTCAAAGTGCTAAAAGAACTTTCACTGAGATTCGTATTTAATTTAGGCAAAGAAGATCTAAAGTACTACTACAGACTCTACTTGAAAATGATCCTTCAGTGTTAAATTTGAAAGAAATGGAACAGAAATTGGAGAATATTCAGACTGCAAAAATTAGGCTATAACGTGCAGTGCTTGGCTGAGAATCAGCAGATAGACATAGAGTTTATCCAGTGCCGACTCTTTCCGGCGTTAAAAATAATAATGATGTCATAACACTTCTGGATGTGAGAGGTTCTTGGATTTAATTTGGAATGATGAAAGATCAAATCAGTTCATTACTAATGTAGGACTGATCACAAGTGATGGTCCTTTCGGAGCAGATGTGATGGCCTGCGAATGGACTCATCATGTATCCTACAGTCCTGGTTTGATAGCTGTCTGCATAGCCCCAAATAAGGCAACCCATGGGAATATAATACGAACAAAAGAATTCGGAGTGAATCTGTGTAGCACCGATCAATCAGTAATGTCTAGTGTGGCGGGTGGATACACAGGCAATAAGTACAACAAGATCGATGCGCTAAAAGAACTTGGATTTGAATTCTATGAAGCTAAAAAAATTAGGACTGTCATGATAAAAGGAGCTGCAGTAAATATTGAATGCACACTAACAAAGGAAATTATGCTTGGAGACCATACTGCATTTGTAGGTGAGGTCATTGAAGCATCTAATAATGCTGACAAGGCACCACTAGCCTACCACAGAGGAAAGTACTTCATTATGAACACAAACGTAGTAAAACCTTCCCAAGAAGAACGTGAAAGAATACGACAAGTCGTTGAAAAACACAAAAGATGATACCTATCCCCATTTAGAAATATTTGAATATCTATTGTATTGTTTGATCTCCACGTAATTTTTTCCTCGTCTCTTTTATTACTTGGTGAAGCTCGCAGCGGAGGTTTACCACTTCGACAGATATATCTTTCATGAAAAAGCATATTTCACACCTTCAGCGATACTTTACCCCCCCGCTTATTACATCCAAAACTTGAACCTACATCCGTTAGTAAATAGTGTCATTGTGACTTTTCGAAGGTAAATAATGGCTCAACTTCCCCAAAAAAGGCATAAATATTGCGTAGATGTATCATAATACAATTGGGGCAGAGTCGGGGCTTTTTGAATTCTACGATGAGCAAGAATGTAATGAATAAGCATAAGAAGCCTCATCGCTCTAGATATGAAATTGTAAACGAGATTCTGCGAGTGGTACAATTGAGAAACCAGTCGCCATCATCTATTTATTTATGCAAGCCACTGCATATCGAATACGGCGCTGGGTTGATTTATAGACAAATGCATTACTATACCACATCTCTAGTCGAATCAGGATTCCTAAAAAGGAAGCAGACGAAGAGGCTCGATCCACGTAAATATTACGAAATCACTGACAAAGGGCGTCACTACATGCAGATATTCGGCGAGTTGGAAAACGATATGAAACCTATTTCAGACGATCCTTTAAAACAGAATCTGATAATATAAGGGAATTCCTGTAGAATGGAAAGCAGGGTTAATACTAACCCTACCCTTAACATTGGAGTGGCAACTTGTGAATAAATAAATCTGTTATCACGCTGTCCTATTCACAATCTTGTCAATACTTTGAAATGTGCTAGAACATGTTCGTTTCTAATTTCAGAAAATCTTAAATGAAGGTTAGAGGGGATGAAGGAACATACATGTATGCACAAAGTAAGAAGATAAGTAGTTTGTAAAATTTTTTAGATGCATGTGGAACGAGCCAATAAAAGATCACGGTTATTCCGTACAATGTTTCAGTTTACTGTTACACTCCCCGTCATCCATGGATGAACTATACATAGATAAGGATACGTTCCTGGTTCCTCAAATTTTACGGTAAAAGTTGCAAGAAAAGGAGCACCTGGAGGAACCCCGCCTTCAGGCCACATCCAGCCTGAATTAACGTATTGTTCATCACCTTGCATCGTATATGTGGCATTTGGTTTCAAAAATGTTACGTTCTTGCCAGTTGAATCTAATACTACTGGACTGGACGATCTAGCATTGTCTATTACTACAGTCTTAGATGTATTATCACTGCCACTGCTTGGCACAATCGATGGCTCAGCATTTGCGCCTTGTGTAACGAGAGTAAATTCAGTTGAATTTGGAACCGTAAAGGGTGCTAGAGGAGGTGCAAGCAATTTATCATCGGTGAAGAATGTAACGGTATGGGGCTCGGCCACAGGAGTTGGATTAGTCCAAGTTACACTTTCTCCAGCGTTGATCTCTACGTCCTGAGGCACAAAAGCAGTGAGCGGAGAAGTACCATTTCCTATCATCGATGCTTCTCCAGCTTGAACACTAACTTGAGCATTTATTGTAGTTGGTACTGTGGTCCAGGCAAAAAAGATGGTTGCAAGTACTAACGAAACACACGGTAAAGTTCGAAAAACTATCCCCCTGTTCATTAACAATGCTTCTCCTCTTAGGATTATAATTTAAACTTTTTTTTATTTTATCAAATTAACAACTGTTCTTAAACGGGTATTGTTCCAATTATTTTTCAAGAAAAAAAGAGGATAATCAGACCTTACTCACATCTATTTTCCCATCATTCCCATCATTCCGTCCATAGCTTTTTCACCCATCATTGGAAAGCATATTTGCATGTTCATAATGTGATCCATCTCTGCCTTAGTCATATTACCTCCCATCATTCCCATCATTCCTTCCCCCATTCCATTCATACCTTTACCAGGCATCATCATCTGTTGCCTCATCATATTCATCATCATACTCTGAGTTGCATTATCGCCTCCCATTCCACCAGCGCCATTTGCTGAGCCAAACATGCCGGACATTAAACCAAGTAATTCATTAGGGGACGTACAGGTCATCGGCATGACGAAGACTCCCATATTAAATGGCATACTCGACATGTTCGTGCCTTCGTTGCCCATCATTTCATGGCCCATCATCGTCATATTTTCACCATCGGTTTCATTGCTCCCACCAAATTCCGTAATCAAATCCATAAGATTGTTTTGTGTCGTCTGTCCATTTGCTACTGACATAAAGGGTATGGAAAAAGACCCAACTATTCCTGTAGCAACTAATGCTAAATACAACAGACTTGCATTCGGTCGATTCATCATCCACAAATTGGTGACATATTACTTAAGGGATAGCAGTAGTTTGTAAGTCATATTTATTTGATGTATTCAGCAGATTGAAGGGTCGACTTAAATAGGAACCGTGTCAATTTATCTAAGAGTACCTGGAGCGATAGTAAATCCTTGAGCAGTAACAGAGGAATTTAAAGTCATTTTTCCCTTCTTGTCGAGCATATGTAATCAGAAGTGCCTTGGCAAGACCACTTGGCAAAGGATTAAAGTAAATCTCAGTATTTCCATTCATTACTTATCCCGTTCCACCACGAACGGTACGGCTTAGCGTCTTGGCCTATTTCATCTTTAACTCTAAATTCAATTGAATAAAACATATTCTCCATAGCATCTACTCCTCCATCAGAAAATAGCTCTTTTCCGATTTCTTCTGCCCTATTTCTTCTAATTCCTAGATCAACAGCTTCGGGATTTTGGATACAATACACAAGAGTGTCAAAGAGCTCTTCTTCCAAATATGCATCCAAGTTGGGCTTCTTCCCCCCTAAATAATATTCATGACTAAATATATAAACTAGCCAGCTGTCTGCAAAAATGTTGTTACTATTCTATTGATTTTATCTGGATATTGATACATCAAACCATGACCGGCATCCCTCATTTGAACAAGCCATGCTGCCGGAATTTTTTCTACTATCATCAACGAATTAAGAGGTGGAGTCCAAACGTCATCCGTTCCAATCATCACCAAAGTAGGCTGAGTAATTCTAATCAAATCGTCACAGGCACCTGTGGCGCTCCAATTCACTATAGCATCATTTTGTTTTTGGATTATTTGAGGAGACACAGACTCTTTAGGAAATGGTATATACTCCGAGTAATTTGGATTTGCGTTGAACCAATCTTGTGGAAACAGAGTTGATGTGATCCTTTTAACCTCTTCTTGAGTAGGGGACGATGAAGTATTATTACTCATAGCTTCCAGAGTTTGTATGACTTCAGAGTTTGGAGGAATAGCATCTGGTCCACCACAGGTTGAAGCAGTAAGAATCAGACTATCAACTCTCTCAGGATTCATTAGAGCAAGCTCTTGAGCAATAATAGAGCCCATCGAAATACCAAATATATCTGCTTTCGGTATTTTCAGTTGGTCAAGTAGACCTGTAGTATCGTTTGCAAATTGACTTATTGAAAATTCTCTTGTGCCTAATGTTGTTTCACCTGCTCCCCGATTATCAAATATGATAACACTACGATTTGAAGAAAGTTCTTTTAGTACAGATGGATTCCACATATCCACATTCGTGCAGCAACCAATTATCCAGACGATTGGGATATCACTGCTATTTCCTAGCCGCTTATACGCCATGTCTATATGGCCCACTTTGATTTTTTTTATGGCATTTTGTCTATTACTGCTACCTCTGCTTGAAATGAACTATTCTGGCTCTCACCGTAAGCTGCGATGTTAAAGATAGAATTGGCCAATATTAGAGTTATACAAAGCACCGATCAGGGTACTACATACGAAACTTTCCTATTAGTAACAGTCGACTGATTCTCCATTCTATTTTAATCACACCTGAAATCTGATATTCATGGACGTTATTGAATATGAATAAATAGTATAAAAATCAGCAAGGGATCAGAAGTATGACAAGCCATCCACCTGATGCGGAAGAAAACAAGCCGCCAGCTCTTAGCTCTACCGAGATCGATGATCTCCTTTCAAAGACACTCATCGCGAACTTGGCAACAATCGATGAAGATGGAGGTATTCATCTCCTTCCCATGTGGTTCCTGCGTATGGGCAACGACATCTGCATTCCGACCTCACACCATACACATAAGTACAGGAACTTGCGGGCGAGGCCCCGCGCTTCTGTAATGATTGACATTTCAAAGGCCGGACTGAATCTAAAAGGAGTTCTTATCAGGGGTCAGGTAGATCTCGTTGAAGGAGAAGAAGCACAGAGGATCAATCGCTGCATTCATTTGAAATATGTGACACCAGATGCACTAAAGGATCCTAGTGTAGCTTCCTACCTCTCAAAAGGTGACGATGTAACTGTGAAGGTTCATATGGATCGCTTGATTAGTTGGAATCTATCTGACTCTAAGGCCGGACGAGTACTTGGTGTCGGTGGTTGGTTCCATTTGCTCGACGGTTAGCCCGAAACAGAAAACGCATACGTGATGTCACTTCCAAATACCTTTGCATCTCAGAAACTCTTAATAGCAGAATTAAGTCGATTCACGCTGAATTGAGGCTCAATACCAAATTAGAGGTTAAGACACATTTAAAGAGACTCATTTCATGTCTTCATCATCAAAAACACCGTACTGCTTAGTAAACTCACTAAATAGTTGATACTTTATCAGATATCGTTCGCCACTACTCAATAATCGGGCCAAAGTTCTGACCGCTTCAAGTATGTTTGGACCATTGCTTAACATCACACATTCTGCGCGCCGCCCCATTATTAGGGCGTCTGCAATTTCTGGGCGACTTCGAAGGCCACTTTCAGTTAGACTTTCTAGTATCTGTGTTGCCAAAATAACAGGGATATGCGCAGCTTCGCATAAACAGAGGATATCTTCTTGAATGAATGCCAAATTCTCAAACCCCACCTCAACGGCTAAATCGCCCCTTGCGATTAAAACCCCAAATTTTTGCAGGTCAAGTCCAGCAATAAGTGTCCTAGCCAAATTATGAACTGAATCTGAGGTTTCGATCTTTGCAACTATACCCATGTCAGCACGATTTAGCTTCGTTAATTCTTTGTGCAGATCATAGATATCCTGCGGTCCATGCACAAAACTTAGTCCCACCAAATCTGCATGCTCAACTATAAAGTCCAAATTCTTGATATCCTCTAGTGTTAAAGCCGGCGTCTTAATACCAGAATCTGGAAAGTTCATACCCTTGTTGGATTTGATTTTGGCTATAATACCATGAGGTGATACGATCTCTAATTCAAGATACTCTTTCTTTGATGACCTTACAATTGCTTCAATTTTTCCGTCGTCTATAAATACTCTTTGACCAACCTTAACTTGATCAAGGATATGCGGATACGTGCAACTGATACCTGCAGGATCATCACTGAAGCGGTTGCTGTCACCGCCGTGACCTAACCTTGTATCTCTATATAGGCGGAGGAGATTCCCAGCTTCTACACTTATCTCAATCGGTTGAGGTTTAGTTACTCCGACGGTAAATGAACACTTAGGATCATTATCTGAATCATTTATTTGACATTCCAATTTTATACCCTCCTTTAGAAAAGCAGTGTGTTCCAGTCCTATCCTTACTTTAGTGGGACTGATTCGTTCAAGTACCGTGAGATTACGTGGACGTCCATCTCGTGCATCCTTGAATGTTATTTTTTGACCTATCCTTAGGCCTCCTAGCCCACCATAATTGATTTTTGAAATCGCTATAACAAAACTAGACGAGGTCGCTCTTTCTAAATTCAATACTTCTGTCTCACTTGCCTCGCTATCTAAGAATCCTTCTACAAGACGCAAAGGACGACCGTGAATGTCTTTAGGGGCAGAAATTTGTACTGGTCGGACTTTCGGCTCCATAGGGCCTGTCCGAATTTTTGGGCCTCCCAAATCCATCAAGATCATACATCTTCGTCCTTCCACCATTTTTCCGTTTTGGAGTAATTGTTCTTCTACACCGCGTAAGGTTTCAACTAGTAATTTCCATTCCCTAGCTGTGTTATGAGCACAGTTTATTCGAGCAATATCCATCCCATTTTCTAGTAGTTGTTCGATCAATTCATACTGATAAATATCAGAAGAATCGAGTGTTACCATAATGTGCGTATTTCTTTCTTTAGGCATCGAACCAAACATTAATTTACTACGCAATGTCATGAGCAATCTTCCACTCTGAGGATCGATCTTATGCAAGCTACTAGTAGTAACCGGTTTGATTCCAAAATGTTTGAGAACCTGTTCGATGCTAAATAGTACGTTACTTTCTGACATCGCTAAAGAAGCAAGACCCTCTTCAGATAGCCTTATTTGTAAAGCTGATAAATTCTGTTCTCTTAAAACTAAATAGCACAAAAGATTGTCAAGGCTGCGTATCTGATCGTTTTTATTTTCTACTGCTGTAAAGTGAAACTTATCATGTACTTTTTGTGCACGTTCTAAAATATTGATATATATGTCGTTGAGCTTTTCACCAAGAGCTTCAAATTCTTCTCGCTTGTGAGTATCCAATTTCCTGTAATTTTCTATAGTAGACATTATTCAATCGTCTCACTGAAGAGAATCTGAAATCTATTACTAATAAGAATTGAAATATCGGGATACTTAATTTTGATCAGATGACTTAAAAAATCTAAATCCTTTGGTATCTGCGATGTATTATTAGTTTGTACATTTATTCTTACTAGCGAGAATATTGTGTTCTCACTCCACAAGTAATTTGGTTGTAATGTCTTTTACTGCAATCGACTTCACATTGACAAATTCCCTTATTCCAAATTCTGACAACTCTCTTCCAATACCAGAATATTTTACTCCACCAAACGGCAATCTAGGGTCAGACCTTACCATTTCATTTATCTTGACAACTCCAGTTTGAATCTCTCGAGCAAGCTTAAGTCCTCTTTCAAAACTACTGGTCCATATACTAGCTCCTAATCCAAAATCCGAATTGTTTGCCTCCATGATGGCTTCAGCTTCATTTTCCACTATAACGATAGGCGCAGCCGGACCGAATACTTCTTCTCTCAAGATATCCATTTCATGATTTACATTAGATATTACAGTTGGTTCATAATAATAACCACTACCATCGATTATGTTACCACCTAACAAGATTTCTGCATGTTTTAGCTTCGAGTCGTCGACTTGCTTAATTAGTGTTTGCCTTTGACTATCTCTAGCCAATGGTCCCACAGTAGTTTTCTTATCCATGGGGTCTCCTACTATTTCCTCTTTTACATTCTGTACAAATAATTTTGTGAATTTATCTACTATTTCCTTCAATACAATAAACCTTTTTGCCGCAATACAACTCTGACCAGTATTTAACAATCTAGAATGAACCGCCT
>JARBAV010000025.1 GCA_029237515.1 Nitrososphaerales archaeon | reverse complement strand
TAAAATGTCCAAAATGTGGATATGCAGAACAGGTTAGAATTTCATCTCACGATCAACAAATCCTTCAAACTAAGCAAACAAGATCAGACAATATCCCAAAAAGTTCGCTCAAGGTCATGGATTCAGATGCACCAAATGCTATGCCGACAACAACTATTCAGTGTGCAAAATGTGGAAATATGACTGCGTTTTGGTGGATGTTGCAGACACGGTCTGCCGACGAGGCAACTACACAATTCTACAGATGTACTGAATGTAGTTACACTTGGAGGAATTATTCTTGATAAGGGCCATTCAGTTTAGTTACGTATTTCTAGAACAAAATGGCGGCCTGATAGTCAGACAGCAATGTTTAAAGTTAATAGATGATAGCGGTAATCATAAATATTGACCTTTAGTGTAAGTACAAACTCCCCCGACGAATGGAAAGTGGTAACGTCCGCAATCTCTACACTAGTAGATGAAGCTACCTTTGAAGCCAATGTCGAGGGACTATTATTTAGAGGGATGGACCCGTCGCATGTAGCCCTTATTGATATACACTGGCCTAATTCAGCCTTTCAAAAATTTCAGTGCAATGATTCGATAAAATTTGGCGTAAGGATTGATGAATTTTCTAAACTATTAAGGAGAGGTGACAAGAAGGATACTGTTGAGGTTTCCATTGGTGAGAACTCCACATTAGTAATTAGGATCAAAAATGGCTACAGCAGAGAATACAAGATGCGTTTGATAGAAAGTTCTTCTGGTTCAACCCCACTTCCAAAATTGAATTTTAACTCAAGGGTTGTTCTGAGCTCTTCTACTCTGGATAGAGTATTTTCCGATATCCAAGTAGTATCTGAGTATATAACTTTGGGATCAGAGCAAACAAAAATTGTCTTCACCGGAAAAGGAGATTCAGGTGAAGCGAACATCACCTTAGATCAGTCTAGTGAAGGGTTAGAAGACATTACCGTCAAAGAAAGCAGTAGTGCAACTTATAGTCTTGATTATCTATCAAGAATGATAAAGGCCATAGGAAGCACCGGTGGATCTGTGATAGCCGAATATTCAACCAAGATGCCCTTACGACTCGAGTTCAGGGTTGCAAACATCGGAAGAATACATTTTTATCTTGCGCCTAGGGTTCAAGATTGAAGAAGTGATAGAGAAATTGCCAGTGTGCAAAGACATTTAGATAATTTTTTGATTAAGTATTCAAGGATTTCTTGGACATGCTAGTTGTGATGAAATTTGGAGGAACAGCGGTCGAATCAGGTGAACGGATTAGACACATATCATATATGGCGCTTAACTATCAACAGAAAATGGGTTATGATGTCATATTGGTAACCTCTGCGGTAAGAGGGGTGACTGATGAGATACTAGCAGTGGCAGAAAGCGTACGAAGAGGAGATACAATATCTGTGAACCAGTTCGTCAGCCGAATGAAATGGCTGCACGTATCTCTTATAGACTCTTGTATTTTTGATGAAGCTAAAAGAAAGGAGGCAAAGAACATTGTAAGTGAGCTTGTTGGGCTTGTTGAAAATGTTCTTTATGGAATGTTGCCGATGAAAGAAGTCACCCCGAAGATGCTTGATTACTTGTTATCATTTGGGGAGAGGCTTTCAACATTTATTGTGTCCGTAGCGATTAAGGATATTGGAGGAAGTTCAGAATTTCTAGTGGGCAATGATGCAGGGATAGTAACTGATTCCAATTTTGGGGAAGCGCTTCCTTTGATGGATACTACTAAACTTAAGGTCTCCCACAAGCTGAAACCATTGTTGGCAAAGAAAATTATCCCTGTGATCACTGGTTTCATAGGGGCCGATCAATTTGGTAACATTACTACTATCGGTAGAGGTGGCTCTGACTATTCAGCAACCATAATAGCCGCGGGTTCCGGTGCAGATGAGGTGTGGTTGTGGAGTGACGTAGATGGATTAATGACTGCTGATCCGAAAATTGTCAGCGATGCACGGGTTATACGAGAAGCGTCATATGCGGAAGCGTTGGAAATGGCACTGTTCGGTGCTAAATATATGCACCCAAGAGCGTTAGAGCCGGTCATAGAATCCAACATCCCAATGAGAATTAGAAATTTTATGAAAATAGATGATGATGGCACATTAGTAGTTAATAATCCCAGTAAGGATTCCCACAAGATAGTCAAAGCGATAAGCTCTATTCGACACACTGCCTTGATAGATGTAAGTGGTGTGGGAATGGTTGGCGCTCCGGGGACTGCTGGAAGAATCTTCGATACTTTGGCTAAGAATAAAGTAAACATAATGATGATTTCCCAAAGCCCATCTGAATCGAGTATTTCAATGGTTGTTAAGAAAGAAGTGCTCCAAAAGGCAACTAGCACTTTGGAATTGTCATTGCTTGGCAGGGTAATCAAGAAAATTGATGTCAAGGAAGACGTTGCAGTCATAGCAGTCGTAGGTTCAGGAATGCGAGGTATTAAGGGGGTGGCAGCAAGGGTGTTTGGTTCTGTTGGCAACAAGAATATCAACGTGATAATGATAACTCAAGGATCTTCCGAATTGAACCTTGCTTTCGTAGTGAATGACATCGATTGTGTAGAAGTAGTAAGAACGATTCATGACGAATTCGAGCTAAACAACTCCTGATACCATCCTTTCTCCTTCCATTTTTGTTCACCCGTCGAGCAAAGGATAAATTATTATGCTGGCTAGAACTGAATATGGTAAAAGGCCAGCTGTTCGTCGTAGGAATTGGTCCTGGAGATCATAGCCAAATGACCTATCGTGCGAAAGAAGTTATCACAGCGAGCGAAGTTATTATCGGTTATGACACTTATGTTAGCTTGATTGAGAATCTAATTGTCGGTAAAGAGATTTATCGATATCCAATGACCCAAGAAGTTGATCGGGCAAATCAGGCAATCAGGACAGCAGAGGGAGGTAAGAAAGTGTCCCTTGTATCTTCAGGTGATCCTGGAATCTACGGCATGATAGGTCTTGTCTATGAAATTCTCGCCGAGCGAAAGTGGGAGAGAGATAGTGGGATTTATGTAGAATGCGTTCCTGGGGTATCCTCTCTGAATTCCTGTGCGGCGTTGGTTGGCTCTCCTTTGATGACTGACTTTGCGGTAGTTAGTATGAGTGACCTACTTGTCCCATGGGAAATTATAGTAAAAAGAGTGGAAGCCGCAGCTATAGGAGACTTTGTTACAGTCATTTACAATCCAACTAGTAAGAGAAGGGTTCACCAGCTAAGAGACACACAAGAAATATTTCTAAAATACAGAAGTCCGAAGACTCCAGTTGCTATCATAAAAGGTGCCTATCGAGAAAGCCAAACCGTTGTAATTACCGATTTAGAAAGATTGCTTGAACCCCAGTATCAACAAATTATGGGGATGATAACTACAGTCATCATAGGAAATACTTCAACCTTTACCTATGGCCATCTCATGATTAACCCAAGAGGATATAAATCAAAATATGAGTTGGTTCATGAGACTCGGTAAATACATAATTGCGGGTAAAACCGTAGTAATGTTTCGACTTTTTGACAGTGCTTACAAAACTACTAATTCCCCAATTCCGGCTCTCTTCCACTGAAATGCTTTCTCACCGGATCTACTATTTTATTTAAGTAGATGGAAACAGCACGCTTAAGATCAGCTGGATGAAGATGCCTGTTCTCGAAATCATTTTTTAGTTTAGTGTAATTATTGTAAGATATCGTTCCCCCATATTTTGAGGCCCTCTCTACCTCGAGTTCGGAAAACTCATGAAGAATAACGTACCGAACTATCTCTAGCACTGGATTATTGATAGAATCGCCTGCTGGACAGTAAGCCATTCCAATCTTACGGTTAATGGTCTCAACGTCGTCATGAACAAGTATGCTGCCGCGTGGGTTGCTCTTGCTCATCTTGCTTCCAAGCTTCCTGTTCCTAATTCCCGAAGCAGGCTTTTCCAGGTGGGTAGGGTCATCCAGGCCAGGAAGCAGATGATGGTGAACCGCAACAGGCATTTTCCATCCCAATTTCGGAAAGATTTCTCTTGCTAACATGTGTATCTTCCGTTGATCCATTCCAGCGTGAACAATATCTGATCCTAGTGACCTTATATCTATCGATTGCATCGATGGATAAAGCAATTGGGAAAAGTCCAGACTGTCTTTCTTGGTCCTTCCCATGATTGTAAGTGATCTCATAGTCCTGGCAAGAGTTAGGTGCTTGCCAAATAAAATTAGGTCATTCCAGTATTCATAACCTCTTTCACGATACATTTCGCTCCCTAAAACTACATTCAAGCCCGGACAAACGAGCTTGAATGCTTCAGCATAGTACTCAGATAGACGGTTTATCTTACTCCAGTCCCCTCCGAGCTTATTATTGATATAGGTATGCCAATCAGCCAGAAAAAGGGTGCATTCTACACCAGCTCTCATAAAATCATTTATCTTGAATCCTGTGAGTATGAGGCTCCCAAGATGCAATAATCCTGAAATTTCTATGCCGATATAATGCTTTGGAATAGAGACATTCAGAAATACATTAGATAATTCATCTTTTGTAATGACCTCTTCTGTAGGTTCTCGCGTAACTAGACTGAGACGTTCTTCGAGATCCATATTGATAGGTGGCAAATCTCAAATGCCTTATTAACGTCTTGCGTTGCACACTAAAAATTATCTAGGCCCCCAAAGACTGTGAATTTGGAATCAATAGAGCTACCTTAAAATTGATATTTCTGTTGATAACCTTGATCTGCGAGTACTCATCGTGCCCTACAGCGAAGAACAGATCTACAATGCTATTCAATCATTATTGTATTTCAGATCACGGACTATTTCCCCATACCATGAAAGATTCAGCTTTCCGTTTTTTAGTGGGACGTTTTTCGTCTATCGTAAGATTGATGTGAATCGAATTGTTACGATCGCGAAGACGGTTACGCAATATCCGTCATATTTGGATGTTGGATGCGGCTACGGCGAATTCCTTACGAAGATAAGGAACTACATCCCGGACGCGCTAGGTATGGAATTAGATCCGAGAATCTTCTACTACATGGGAAAGTATGTTCCGTCTTATATCAAGATCTGGGATCCAAGGTGGGGATTGGATCACGATTTTGATATTATCTTTGTAGGTTGGATGGAACCAGGCACAGACTTCCGAGACGAAATTTCAAAACATACAAAGGTTATAGTAACAACTTTGGATCAAGGTTTGAGTTTAGCCGCCGAATACGAGGGCCATGGCTTCGAGCTCATAGCATGGTGGAGATCTCCCTCCTGGGAAGATGTAAACATCGAGATAATGAATAGGCATTACACGCGAATTTCAAATAGAGGTTTAGAAAAACTAACCGATCTAAGAGGAGCTCACAATCTATGGTATATCTACAGCAGCGACAAGGACACTTCTGAAAAAATAAGACGGAACTTAGCCTTAATTTCTAAGGAAGAACGACCCGACCTGAATGAAAAATATGATTACGAAGAAGTACTAGATGAGTGCGGATTTGGATTTCATCAAGAGCTATCCACATCAGCTAATGGTTTGCGTGAAAAACTTTGGGAAATAAGATATAGTTAATTTTGCACGAGATTTTTTTTAGCAAATCGCTGCCCTAGTTAAAATGAAAGACTTAAAAATTCTATCTGCCGAAACTAACCCAGTTGAAATTAACAGTACTTGGTGCAGCTAAAGAGGTAGGGAGATCAGGTTTTCTGGTTGACTCGGGAGACAAGAAAATCTTAATGGACTATGGCGTTCTCCTCAAAAGAGATCGAGAACCCGCTTTCCCCCTTCATGTGAAACCAAAAGATATTGATGCAGTGATATTGACTCATGCACACCTAGACCATTCTGGTTTTGTACCTTCCTTATTTCTATCCGATGTCACAGGGCTCCAGGCACTTGGAACGGCTCCAACCTTTGATTTATCTTACCTCTTAATAGAGGACATGATAAAGATCTCAGGATTCTACCTCCCCTTTGAATATTTGGATGTTTTGAATATGAAAAACCACTCTAGAGAATTGCACTATCGTGAACCATACCATATAGATAGGGTACAGATTAGTTTGTTCGAATCGGGCCATGTTTTGGGAGGAGCAACAATAACGATATCACATGAAAACAAGACGATCTTCTATACTGGTGATATAAACACTAGAGGTTCGAAATTACTGAGGCCAGCCGACCTTAACGTGGGTGAAATTGATCTTATGATCATTGAAAGTACTTACTCCCAGTCAGAGCAGACTCCAAGAGAAGAATCCGAACGCGAGCTATTGAACTTCGCTAATGGGATAATAGAGGACGGGGGAACAGTTTTTATTCCAGCCTTCTCAGTGGAGCGAGCTCAAGAAATTGCTTGCGTCCTACAAGCACACAATTTCCCACACAAGGTGGTGATGGACGGGATGGCTCTAAAGGCCAACGAGATAATGCTGAAACATCCGTCATTTTTGCGGGATCCAGATACCTTCAAGGAGGCTATAACCCAAGCTGAATGGATAAAAGGTTGGAACAGGAGAAAGAAAGTTGTGAACGAACCGTGCGTCATCATTTCGCCAGCTGGAATGTTAGTTGGCGGATCTGCTGTGCACTATATGCAGGAGCTTTGCAAGAGTGAAAAAAATGGAATTGCTCTTGTATCATATCAAGGAGAAGGGACTCCTGGGCGAATGTTATTGGAGAGGGGTGTTTCAAGTTTTCAGGGTAGATTGACTAAATGCCATGCAGCCGTTAGGCAATTTGACTTTTCAGGTCACAATAGCAGAGCCGAACTGTTTGAGATATTGAATACGGTTAAGGGATCTCCAGAGGTTCTTACTGTTCATGGTGATGGAAAGGCCTGCACTGAATTCGCACGTGAGATTCAAGAAAAATATGGCTACAAAGCCCACGCACCCGAAGCAGGGGAGGTAGTACAGGTCTGAAAAGCAATGAGTACACTTGGTAACTGAATGAAATCTCATCTGGCAAATTCAATTCAGCTATTAGAGGCAATAAATTCTTCAAGTTTATCCATGGCCCTTTCTAGCACTTCTTCGGTTGGAAGATATACTAGCCTAAAATGGTTCGACCCGTAGGCATTTCCGAACCCCGAACCATAGACACTGATAACACCGGTTCTACTTAGGAAATCCAAAACGAAACTTTTATCATCTCTCCACCTGGAGGCCAATTCAAGCTTGGGAAATACATAGAATGCGCCTCTTGGAGTAGAACAGGAAATTCCTTCGATAGCATTCAATCGCTTCACAATGAAATCACGTCTTCTACGCAATTGATCAACCATAGTGCGAATGTGATCTTGAGGTCCACGCAAAGCCTCAACTGCTGCCATTTGAACCGGCAAGTTTGAGGATATTCTTACCCTTGCTAGCTTGGGAAGATTTTCTCGTAACTCGTTGAGCTTTTCAGTATTGCTGTTCATGCAAACGTACCCACATCTCCAACCAGTCATCAAATATGCTTTTGAAAAGCCATTAAGTAATATTACCGGGACGTCAGAAGCAACTTTCCCAATACCGGTAAACGACTCTTCGAAGACAATCTTGTCATATATCTCGTCACAGATAAAATAAAGATCGTGTTCAGCTGCAACATCAATCAGCTTCTTGAGGCTCTTGGCATCAAACACTTCTCCAGTGGGATTATTCGGGCTTATGATACAAATGGCTATGCTTCTAGGAGTAATCTTCGAAACAAGATCATCAATATCGGGAGTTCCATCTGGAAATATTCTGAATTCAACGGGAGTACCGCCATAGAATTTAGTGTATGAGGAATATGGAGGATAATAGGGCCCAGGCATCAAAACTTCTGAGTTCGAGTCAACGATCGATGCAAGTACCATATCAAGACCCTCTGAAACACCATTTGTTACTAAAACATCCTCTTCTTTAGTGTAAAAGCCCTTCGAACGTTCCTTCTCGACGATTGCTTGTCGTAGTTCAGGTACACCTTCAGAGTCGGCATAGTAATTATTGTCGTTCATCACAGCCTCGATTAAGGCATTCTTGATATGGTCTGGTGTTTTAAACCCAAACTTTACTGGATCGCCTATGTTGAGGTAAATCAATTCATTTCCTTTCTTTTCATATTCTCTAGCACGCAGCATAATGTCTCGGATCGCATATTCTACACCACTGGTCCGCATTGAAATCTTCATGCTGCCATTGTACCTGTAATTTGACCAAAATAAAATGTTATTTGTCATGAAAGAATTGGCTCCTGTGGCAGATGGATGATTTTCCTATCGATTAGCTCTAAAGATGAAAGCGTTCATACTTTTTATTTAACCCGCTTATCATTAACCATTACAAGGGTCCGTAGCGTAGTCAGGATATCGCAGCGGTCTTCGGAACCGCAGATCGAGGGATCGAAGCCCTCCGGATCCGTTCTGCGTTGTGTCAAGAAAAAAACCCCCCCTGTTGGTGATGCTCAATCTCTAGAATATATGTCCATACCTATTTCATTCTACAAATAGATCAGTGGATGCCTTCAAATTGACCAATATACTTTTGATATTCTACCGATTCAAAAGGAATTTTAAATTGATAATGCCATAGCTAGCTTGTAGGTAAATAATATGAACGTCCTAAAACTGGGGCGAGACACTGGCTCCTGACCAATAGATAAATATCAAAACCTAAATAGTTCATCTGAACCGCCTTTTCAGGGAGGGGTCGTTGTCTAGCATGGTATGATGCCAGCCTCGGGCGCTGGAGTTCGCCGGTTCGAATCCGGCCGACCCCAAATTCTGGAGGACTGGGAGTAAAAATAGGGAATGTTAATTATCTTAACGACTTAAGTTGTGACACTGATTATAGAACTAGATCTAGACTGTAACCGACCTACTTCGCAACTTCTAGATTTAAATATCCTCTGATGTGTATCAATTCTGATGTCTGACACACAACCGCAACAGAATCAACAAGTGTTTAAGGAGGGCCCTCGGGACGCGATATATATTGGGAAGAAGCCATTGATGGCATACGTAACGTCAACTCTCATACAATTGGCTAATCAACCAAAGGTTACCATAAAGGCTAGAGGATTAAGTATAGGAAGAGCGGTCGATGTATCGCAAATCATTCTAAAGAGGATGGAAAACGCAGGGTATACAATAGGCGATGTGAGAATAGGATCAGAGACTGTACACTCGGAGGACGGGAGAACTAGGAACGTGTCAACAATAGAGATTGAAGTAAACAGAGCCTCTTAATCTCCGCTATTTTTGTTGCTTATTTTTATCACGCTCATCTACTTTGTCGAAGAATGCTGCGATTTATCTTGCTCATCTAAACCCCGTAACGGAATCTCATTCTAGTATAATCTCCCGTTTATGTAAGGACTATCAGGTATATTTATTTCCAGTCAGGTTTGTGAACAAAAACCGGGAATTAAATACGAGGAGCTTTCCATTCAGCTTTGAAGCTAGAAAGTGCATGGTAGAGGAGTTATTTGGAGATTCAGTGAAGATATGTTCTGCGTATACTTTTCGCGCTCCATTTTTAAGGTATCTACCTCCACTTATTTCCCCTTACTCATGGACAATGAGAAAGGAGATATTGAAAAGCATTGTTGAAAATGAATTTTTTTCCTACACTGGGGATAGAGCGGAATCCTGGATGCTGAAAATATATGGCTTAAGACCTATGTTAGGAAAGAGGTTAGAAATTTCAGGTACATTTGTGCGAGACCTTTTGTACCGTGATGCAAGTAGTTATCCAAAAAGGGAAAGTGACGGAAGAGAATCCTGGCATGAATATGTGCCTCCTCAAGTAATTGAAATCATCTATAAAAATTGGGCTAGAGTCGAACAGTATGCTGATGCTGATGACATGACAGTTAGACTTTTTGGGATGAAATTTCCCCAAGAAGGACTTCTATCCTCATAGAACATATTTATATTAGACAGGCAGACGTTGCGTTGGATGAAAACGAAAGGCGCAGAATTCATTTGGCTGGACGGAAAATTTGTAAAGTGGGAGGATGCTAAAGTACCTATCTTTATACACGCACTGCATTATGGAACAGCAATTTTTGAGGGAATTCGTGCTTATTCGTCCAAAGACAACAAACTGTATGTATTCAGACTCGCTGAGCATATGGAGAGACTTCACCGATCCGCTCAGGTATATCGTATTAATGTAAATTACTCAGCCAAGGAACTCTGTGATGCTACTGTGGAGTTACTGAGGAGAAACAATATCTTTGAATCTTGTTACATCAGACCTCTAAACTTCGTAGGCTTACACGGAATTGACTTGAATGTGACGGTCGATTCCCCAACTTATTGCGCGATAATTGTTTTTCCATTTGCAAGGTATTTCAGTGAAGAAGGAATTAAAGTGGGTGTTTCGTCGTGGCGGAGAATAAATGATACATCCATTCCTCCAATGGCAAAAGCGTCAGGTAACTATCTTAATTCTGTTCTCGCTACTCAAGAAAGCAAAAGACATGGATTTGACGAATCTATCATGCTTGACCAGGAGGGTAATATTAGCGAGGCTCCTGGGGAAAATATCTTTCTTGTGAGAGATCACTCGATCTACACACCTTACATAGGAAACTCTGCCCTTGAAGGCATTACTCGAAATACTGCATTTGAAATTGCAGCTAATTTAGGGTATAGTATTGTTGAACGACCCATTTCTAGGACTGAGCTCTATATGGCCGACGAACTTTTTTTGACTGGTACTGCGGCTGAAATAGTTGGTATCCTGAGTGTTGATGGACATCCTGTAGGTGATGGCAGGGAAGGCCAAATTACAAGGCGAATTCGACAAGCGTATTCCAAGATAGTTACCGCAGAAGAACCCAGATTTTCAAGTTGGCTAACTAGTGTATGGTAGCCTCGAAATATTCAGATCTAAAAGTAGCTGTTATAGGTGTCGGCGGATGGGGAAAAAATCATGCAAGAGTCTTGAACAACCTCGGTGTATTGAGAGCTGTTTGCGACATGGATGTGAAACGCGGTACTGAGATATCGGAAAAGTACAATGTGAATTGTTATACATCTCTTGATAAATTGGTGCGAGAGGAGCAAAACCTAGATGCCTGTTTCATATGCACCCCAACTAAGAGTCATTATCAGCTCGCGAGCAAAATAATCGGAAGGGAAATACACCTCTGTGTGGAGAAACCATTATCGTTTTCTTCGAAGGAATGTGATGATCTTGTTAATTTGGCACGAAATAAGAAAATAATCTTGACTGCAGGGTACATCGAAAGATATAATCCTGTCGTTAAAGATGTCAAGAGGATAATCCAGAGCAAGAGGTATGGTGAACCATTGATGATGGAGTTCCACAGAGAAAATAGGATGCCAGTACATATTACTGACGTTGGAATAATTTACGATACATCAGTTCACGATATAGATACTGCGATGTATCTTTTTGACAGTAAACCGAACGTGGTATTTGCTCGGACGGGAAAAAAATTTCATGCCTTCGAAGACTTTGCCACTATCATGTTGGGTTTCGAAGATCAAAAAGTGGCTATTATTGCGTCAAATTGGATCACACCTAAAAGAGTGCGAAGTTTTAGTGCCGTATGTACTGATGGTATTATAACAGGGGATTTTATCAGTCAGGAAATTAGGTTGGATGATACGGAGGCGACTACGATACCAAGAAGGGAATTTAAAGAACCTTTATTTGTAGAGATAACTTCCTTCCTTGATTGTGTAGCCGGAAATCAGGATGTTGGTGATACATTAGTATCATCAATTGAGGCAACACGTGTGACCAAAGTGGCGGAATCTGCAATATTATCTAGCAATACTGGTTCGCCGATATATTTGGACTTTAAGGAGAGGTAAATGGTCATGAGAAAATCACTACTTGAGATTCTCGCTTGCCCTATTGACAAGCACAGCCCTCTTGAGCTTTATGAAATCAATACACATCAGGCAAAAGAATTTGATTCAGGTATTCGAAGCGAAAATGTACAAAGTTTGAAAGAACAAGATACCAATGATACCACATATGATAACGTTATAGTCAAGGAGGGTGTTCTTTTTTGCAGTCGTTGTTCGAGGTTCTTCCCGATAATAGATGAAATCCCTGTCATGTTACCTGACGAGCTTCGAGAAAAGGAAAAAGATCTACAATTCTTGAAAGAATGGGAAGCAAAGATACCCAGCAAGATACTTGATAATGGAGTACCTTGGCACATCGATCGAAGCAAAACTTGAAACAGAAAGGACAGAAGCCAAGATGGACAGCCAACATATTCGGTGACTAACACTGGGATTGGTCGCGTTAACTATACCGATTTTTTTCTATGCTCTCAATTGACAATTTTACATCCAAAACACGACTGACACTGCAGGATAGATACTACTCAGTGTCGTCTCAAATTACACATTCTGCCTGCTGTACTGGGCTAATTCACCCCATTACGAATTACGTTGGCAGTCATCTGTTTGGCATGTCCGATCAGAATGATTTTATCCATTGACCATAGCTTCACATACTGGATTTGCCTTCATGATTATCAAATCGAGGTTATGACTATCTGTTCTAGAAATGGCACCAAAGTCGTCCTTCGAGCAAGCTATGACGACCGTGTTCTTATCAGTTGGATAGATATCTAGTGAAGTACCAGGTCTTCGTTCCACATCGCCAATGTAGTCCTTTAGCCTCGACTCCATTGTGGAAAATAATTCAATCTTGTCTCCTTTCATTTCGTTATGGTCAAGAGTCCAAGCAATAATTACCCTTGTCCGACTTGCCTTTAGTTCAGCCGTCTTTAAGACCAATCTCAGTCTGTCTATCAAATGCTTAACATATCCCTCAATTCCTTTGATGGTACCATTCACCAAGTATGCCAAAGGACCAGCTCCCGAAAGGGATGAAGCAACGACACGAAGATCGTACAATCCATTTGAAATTTCGTCGATGTATAATTCACCATATTTGTTCTGAAGTACTTGAGAGGGAAACCCTGAAGAACGTGTTTGTTTACATACCTCGAGGGTGCTAGCTAAACCGGTATAATGCTCCAAGATTCTAATAACGTGGGCAAGCTCCGCTGAATAGATATCAACAATACTTGAATCCCCTGTTTGGGGCTGATCTTGGATAAGGCCTAACAGATGGAGATCATTCTTGTTTGACGATGACGATCCGACCAAAAGATCCGATTGGTGAAGTTCGGAAAGAGACGTAATCGGCATGTAATAGTAAAAAACGTCTCGCCCTATCACAAACCCTGTCAAGTGCTCAATTAGTGCAATGTTCTCGGTGTTGCCCCCTACTCCGGTAGGAAGGGTAAATACAAATGATGTCCCAGGACTTATGGACCTTGCGACGTCTCTTAGTTTTGAGGAAATGTCCGCCCTTACATCCTGACCAGTCTTCCTAACCTTTGGAGAAAAGAATACATATGACGCCATTTTGATGGCAACATCCACAGGCTGTAGCTCAAGCAATGGCTCGTCCTCTAAAAGGGAGCTTACTGAAGGATATGTCTTAATTATTTCGGGTTTGAGCATTATAGCCATCCGTGCGGATTCGTCGATCAAGGACACATTATGTCCTCTAGTTGCAATTGTGGAGGCTATTTTATAACCTTCAGTACTGAGTCCGTATACAACCACTGGTTTAGATGCTGTTTCTAGACTCAAACCGGATTCGCCTCCCCTCAAACATAGGATACCGCTGCTATGTAAGAGTTAAAGAAAAGTCTTTTCTATTCATGACTAGTAGTCTATCACATATTCTATGAAAGTATGGCTTGATATATTGACTCCCAAACAGGTTATGTTTTTCAAACCTCTAGTTGATTCTCTCATGATAGATGGTCACGATGTTCTTTCTACTTCAAGAGATTACAGAGAAGCCATTGAACTTGCGAGAATAAGGAATCTTGAATTAGAGGTGGTTGGCAAACATGGAGGAGAAGGTAGGTACGACAAGCTAAGAGCAAGTGCATCCCGTGTATTTGAATTGGCAGAGGTGGTACAAGCGTTTGAGCCAGATCTGGCAATCACATTCTCATCACCAGAAGGAGCTCGGGTGTCTTTTGGACTTGGAATCAAACATTATTGTTTCAGCGATTCTCCTCATGCTATAGCTGTTTCGAAGCTGACGGCTCCACTGACAGATTTGCTGTTTTGTCCATGGATAATCCCGTATTCTGCATGGAATAGGTTCGGTTTACCAAAGACAAACATCGTAAGATATAAGGCGTTAGACCCTGTAGCGTGGCTTAAACGAGGTACTGGCCAACCCTCCACACATCCCACAGGTTTGATCTTCGGGAAAGGAGATAAGAAGAATATTTTAGTGAGATTGGAAGAATCAAAGGCAGCTTATTTGACTGAGAGTTCGGCTAAAAAGAATGGGTACTTTTTCCTTGATAGTTTAGTTAAATCAATCCACGAATTGGCGAACATCGTTGTAATCTGCAGATACTCAGATCAGGTCACGAAGGTCAATGAGAGGTATCAAGATAAAGTTTCTGCTGTAGGAAACGTTATCGATGGGACAGCTGCAATAAATTCTTGTGACCTATTCATAGGAGCTGGAGGAACGATGACTGCTGAGGCTTGTCTTATGGGCAAGCCTGCTATCTCTATAGCTCCTATTTCATTTTACGTAGAAAGGTACTTGTTAAAAACGGGATTATTATTAAAGGCGCTAAAGCCAGCTGATCTAGTAAAATTTACTACAAAGACTCTCACTGATCCTAGTAGATCCTCCGATCAAAAACATAATGCAAATCTCATTATGGAGAAAATGGAAGACCCTATCCAGACCGTGATGCGATATATTTTAGCCCACCAGTAACATTATTAAAGTTATATTCCTTCAATAGTGGGAGCCCGGAAGCCCGGTAGGGTGTATCTAGTCCACGCCGAATGTAGTGGCCAAGCATAGAGGCCTTTGGAGCCTTTGACCCCAGTTCGAATCTGGGCCGGGCTATGCTTTCTTACCTATTAGAAGATATCATGTCCTCAAATTATGTAGGAATTTAGAATTCGCCAACCGATTAACTACGACTTTGAGTCAAATGTATACGATCTGACAATTTTAGATAGATCGTCGTACGCTTTGTCAACAGCCTTCTTCCTCTTTGCCGTTCTGTCTCTGAAGTTCATTAGCCTAATTTTGTTGTGATGAATCATTTCAACTTGCTCTGAGTGGTTTGGTGAACCTTTTGATTTCCTCAAGGCTAACACGTTCTCGGCGCGACAAGCAACAATTATTTCTTTTAATGTTTCTACTTGTATTTGATATCCGGAAGCTTGCAACAGCTTTTCGATCTCTATTTCGCTCAAATCCTCCAATGAATGTTTGCCTTTGGATATAGCCAACTTTACCAGAGAACCTACAAGTTTGTGCGCGGACCTAAATTCTAGATACTCTTTAGAAGTCAAAAGTTCTGCTACGTCAATTGCATTAGCGAAACTGCTTTTAGCGATCTTTAACATTCTGGTCTTGTGAACTATAGAGGATTCAATGACAAACCTTAACATACTTAGCGAATTCATAGTCGTTGTAGTTGAGGAGAAGACATGACTTTTCAGCTCCTGCAAATCCCTACTATATCCGGATGGTAACCCTTTCAATATTGTCATCGCAGCAGTAAGATTTCCTAGAATTCCTCCAGATTTTGACCTCAATATTTCCAAAGGATCAGGGTTTTTCTTTTGAGGCATCGCACTAGAGGTTGAACTGGCAGAATCAGCTAGTTCAATATATTTGAATTCATCAGTGGTCCAGAGAATAAAATCCTCAGAGATTCTGCTCAAAGTAATCATAAGTATGCCCAAGCAAGCGAGATATTCTAGAATCACGTCCCTTGAACTTGTTGCATCTATGCTGTTGATACTCAACTGGTCGAAACCGAGTAACGAAGCCGTTCGATTTCGATCTACGGAAAAAGAAGATCCCCCAATTGCCAATGAACCAAGAGGAGACTGGTTAATTCTACTGTATAATTCCTCTAGTCTCTCCATGTCACGGAAGAGCGACTCGGTGTAAGAGAGGAGGTAGTGAGAAAATGTTCCAATCTGTGCATGTTGTAAATGAGTGTAAAGTAACATTAGTGTCTGTTTGTTAGAATCAGCACTATTGAGTAAGGTTTCTACCAAATTTCCTAACAAAATACTGACTTCATTGATATCATTTCGGACCTTCATCTTAAGATCAGTCATAACCTGATCATTCCTAGACCTAGCGGTCTGTAACATCCCTCCCTTACTCATCCCAATTTTTTCAACCACAAAAGACTCTACAGATTCATGGACGTCTTCATGCTCACTTTTTTTCATGATTGATTTAGGATGATATTTAGCATCCTCCAAGGCTTGCAAAAGCTCAACTAATTCTCCCCTCGACAGGGATCCGATTTCGTGTAGCATTATTACATGGACCTCACTGCCAATTATATCATAGAAAAAAATTTCAGAGTCATCCTTTAGTGAAGATACGTAATTCAAAATCTCTCGATCGATTGAACCTTCCGGCCTAGATCTATACATAGATTAATGGAACAGTGCCCTGATTTAATATTTTGCTGACCCTTTAAAGATCCGATCTCTTAAATGGAGACTAGAAATAGTGCAAAACCTGTTAAGTGTAAAACCTGATATATCCAATAGTCTACCATGGCCATACAAAATTGAGGAATACTTTATCAGGTGTAATACCTTTGACTATGCAGTTCTCATGCATGGTAACCTCCTTCACACATTTTCTACTAAATAGGTAGCCGAAACAAAGGAAGAATTTGCGTAGATCGAGTATGCTCGCAATGGCTGCATAGATAGTAATGTCGCTCAATCAAATCGAATCTAACTAAATTCCTAGTTGTAACTTGTAAATAATTGGATCTAGATAGGATATAAGATTAATATAATTTACTCGAATGAAGGGCACGAAGTTCTTTAATAGTTATATACCGATTGTTACAAATCAAAAGGGAGATGAATCAGGATATTCAGCAAGTGAAGAGACAAATATTCGACGAACTCACCAAGATTGTAGATCCAGAGATAGGGGTTTCAATTATGGAGTTGGAATTGATAGACAAGGTCGATATCAAGGAAGGTAATGTGGATATTGATTTGCATCTTACGAGTCCCTTCTGTCCGGCTGTGTTCGGTTTCAAAATAGCACAGGACGTCAGGGACAACGTTTACAAGCTTAATGGTATTGAAGGTGTCAAAGTGAATGTAAGCAATCACTTCATGGCAGAGGCGATTAATAAGCAGGTAAATGAAAGTAACTTGCCTCCAAAGACTTGAATAGTGCTCGAAGGGAAATGCAACACCTCAACCGTACATTTCCAATATAAAATGTTCATGAGATAAGCAGGTCCTGCAACCATTCAATGCCAGAGTGCGAGTGCAAAATGCTAGTCGGTGTTCAAGTTTTGCCCAAGTCTCTAGTTCGGGATTCAGCTAATTTCTTGTCGTTTTTCGAAAAGTTGACAAGATGTCCTCGGAGCAATTGGATTCCCAGAGCGGGATCCACTCCTTTAGGACAAACCACACTACAGGAACCTGCAAAATGACACCTCCAAATGCCGTGCTTGTTGTCTACGATGTTCAATCTGGACTGGGTTGCATCATCTCGGTTGTCGGCAACATAGCGATAGGCTTGGGCCAAAGCCTGAGGCCCTGGAAACCTAGTATCTGACCCCACGGAAGGACAAGCAGAGTAACACAAGCCACACTTTATACAATATGAAAATTGCAAATAATTCTCGACATCCTCAGGTGTCTGTATAAATTCTGTGAGGCGGTTCTTGTCAATAATATCTACATTTTGATTGTGAATAAAAGGCTCCATTGCGCCATGATGGTCAAAAAAGTCTGAAAAGTCGCCGACTAGGTCTCTAATTACTGGAAAATTGGGGAGGGGCTCACAAGTAATGATATTCCCATCGATTTCAGAGATTTTGGTATAGCATGCGAGTCTTGGAATTCCGTTTATCTTCATTCCACAAGATCCGCAAGATGCCATCCTGCAAGAATACCGAATCGCTATGCTTTTATCCAGATATTCTTTGGCATGCAACAAGGCATCCAAAACAGTTGTCCAACGCTGAACGGGTACTTCAAACTTGTCGAAATGCGAGGACTTATCTTGTTTGGGGTTCTTTCTATAGACTCTTAAGTGGACTACCTTCCGGCTATCCTCAAGTGTGCTCTCCTTTTTCTCATCATGTCCTAGTTTCGTTCGCCTAGTCTTAATGCTAAGAAGTGCTGTCATTCTTTCGATGATCCCAGACCATTAGCTACTATTATTGTTCTTGTACCGTATGCAATAAGTGCAATCATCGCAACTAGCGTGAAAACAGTCACTCCGTTTTCCCAAGCTATATTCTGTCTAAATTCTATCAAGATAATTCTCAACCCATTGAACCCATGAATGGCAATCAGAACAAGAATAGATTCCAAGAGTACTGCGTATGCAATATTCTGATAATTCGCAATAACGTTCTCGTATTCTAGACTCATGGAAAAGGGCATAACTAGTCTCATAATGATGTGTACAGCCACAACAAGGAGAGCGGCTATTCCAGTGATGTAATGTATCTTCATTATTTGACTCTCTTTCAGGATCAACGTGTTTTAGAATAACCTCCTAATCTCCAATATATGAATTAGTCTATTCTCCTGCAAATAAGATGCTTGCTCCATATAACATCGCAGTAGCTGCCAAGATCAACGCAATCCAGATTCCCGATTTCTGTCGATAGTTCAGTGAGACAGGAGAGTATGGATAATCAGGCCTACCCGGCTTACCTAGTCCTCTGCCTGTTTCGGTAAATAACAGCCGGATCCCATTGGCCGAGTGAAAAGTACTTGTACCAATTACCAAAATCAGAAATAGGTGTCCCCATGTAGTCTGTGTCAATTCCAACATAGCGTTCCATGCATCTTTACCGTCGACTAGAGAACTGGTTTCAATGACATGTCCGACAAAATAAATCAGTAGAAATACGCCAGTTAACCGTTGAAGCCAATACGAAATTCGCTCCCAACCATATCTTGAAGGGTTTAGCCAGGCTTTAAGGCCTTCATGGTTTTCACGTCTATTACCGTCCGAATAAATCCTATCCTCATTAGATGATTTCATTAATATTTCCTCTCAACCGGTGCATACCTAGTAATCTGTACCGGATACCAACGCAATTCTGGTCCTTCATGAGAATAGTAGGCAAGCGTATGTTTCAGATAATTTACATCATCTCGACTTGGGTAATCGATTCTTGCATGAGCTCCTCTTGACTCTTGCCGATTTAGTGCCCCTACCAAAACAATCTCAGAGATTCGTGCTATTGAATCGATTTCCATGACATTAATGTAGTTAGTATTGTATTCGTAGGCCTTGTCGTCCACATGTCTCCAAGATGCACGTTTCAATTCCTTTACTTCTTTTAATGCTTCCGCTAAAGTATTTCCATCTCGAAATACATATGCCTTAGAATCCATCAATTCTGCAAGTCTTTTTTTTATTTCATAAGGATTCATTTCGCCTCTTCCATGGAATATGCCATCATAGATCCTCTTTTCCTCTTCTATAATTTGCTGTTCAGGCAGTGTCATTGTTCGATCCTTGACCCTTTGAGCATGTTCAGCAGCATGCTTTCCTGTAATATTCCCCCACACTAGACATTCGGAAGTTGAATTTGCACCCAGCCTATTTGCACCATGGGTACTATTGCAAGCTGCTTCGCCGGCACACCAAAGGCCACTCATTTCTGTCTCCCCTTCAATATTTGTATGTATTCCTCCCATCATATAATGGCAAACAGGTCTAACCTCGATCGCCTCATTGATAACATCAATACCTGAAAACTTTATCCCTATTTCCCTAATTCCTGCCAATTTTTCTTTAATACGTTCAGCTCCTAGATGTGACAGATCAAGTTTAAGACAATCTATTCCAGTCTCGTGTTTGAAGCCCTTTCCTTCTTGTATCTCACGAATCATGGCCCGTGACACAACGTCTCTTGGGGCAAGTTCAAGTTTTTCCGGAGCATATCGCTTCATGAATCGTTCTCCTTGATTATTTACAAGATATCCACCCTCACCCCTGGCACCCTCTGTAATTAAGATTCCAGATGGCAGAATCCCACTGGGATGAAACTGCACAAATTCCATATCCTTTAGCGCTAATCCCTTTCTGTACGCCATATCCAAGCCATCTGGAGTCGAAGAATGGGCGTAGGTAGAAAAGCCATAAATTCGCCCCGCACCCCCAGTACAAATGATTCCTGCCAGAGACTTTATTATCACAAACTCGCCTGTTTTCATCTCGATAGCCGTGAATCCCCGAAAGCTAGATCCATCTGATAGGATCGATGTACAGAACCATTCGTTTAGAAAATGGATGTTCTCATGCCTCAGGCATGTATCATACAAAGTCTGCATCTCGTAAAAACCTACTTTATCTTGAGCATACGTTGCACGAGGGAATGAGTATCCCCCGAATTTCCGCTGATCGATGCGTCCGTCAGACCTTCTCGACCATGGCATTCCCCAATGATCTAGTTGGTATATTTCGTACGGTACATTAGAGACCAGTCGTTCTGCAACATCTTGGTCGGCAAGGAAATCACTACCTCTAATTGTATCATAAACATGAGATTCTCTATTGTCCCCTTCTTCTTCAAACAAGACGGCTGCTGTTCCTCCCTCTGCAGAAACGGAGTGAGAACGCATTACCTGAACCTTCGAGATGACAGCTATGCTCAAACTCCTGTCCACGGACGCAGCAGACAAAGCAGCTCGAAGTCCAGCTAGGCCAGATCCCATTATTAAAACATCATATGAGAGAACCTCAGTCAATCATGAAAACACCCTCTAGTGAAGATATCGTGCACTGCAATTCTCATAAATACCTTTGTCAATTATAGCAAGACTGAACTAATTTGATTTTGAGGCCTAATCGACTTACAAGAACAGAAGTTTATTTACTTGTTGAATTTTTAGATCATCCTGATGCACATTCCTTATTCCGGAAAAATCTTCTTCGCACCAAACACCTCTGATGAACAGATCATTGATCGAGCCAAGAAACGATTAGTTGAAAGTGGGATTAAGGAGGAACACATACAGGTCAATTATAATGTCCAAGAGCTTGAAGTCAATGATTTGTACGTAAGTTACGAACCTCCGCATTTAGTTATTCGCAATGTCTATGAGAAGAAAAGTTCAGGAATGATAAAAATGAGGAATACTGGTATGATAGAAATATAGGAATCAATTCAGTTGCCTGATTGAAGAATTTCAGAAACTAATTCTACAACTTGAATTGTTTTTCCTGTTACTTCCCGACCGCTGACCAAATTTTTTACTGTTACGTCGTTTTCATTTCCCTTCTGCGCTGCCCTCACCAATATGGTAGCACCAATAGAGGATCCATACTCCATTTGCTTTCTCAAAGTTCGAGCTCTACTGTCATAGTCAGCGGGTATCCCAGAACTTCTCAATTCTGAAACCATTTTTAACACGAATTTTTTATCACTATCCTCTGAAGCCACAAAGACTAATGGCTTGGATTTGACCTTCAATAACCCGTGTTGGCTTAATACATTCAAAAGGCGTTCGACGCCTCCGGCTACCCCAACGGCGCCTAAATCGCTTCGATCAAACGCAGCAGTCAAAATATCAAATCGGCCACCACCGGCTAAAGCACCTACCGTGGAAGTAGGGTCAAATATTTCGAAGACAGTCCCTGAATAATAGTCAAGCCCTCTGACTATTCCCAGATTTATTCTTACGTTTCTAACTCCTCTTGCAGACAGCGAGCGTTCCAAGTCATGTAGTAATTGCCATTTTGGTAATTTGCTTAATCTTGTGGCTTGATCTTCAATTTCATTTATCGTCCCAATTTGAGAAGATAGTTCTAGCATGGGTCTGAGTAACGTGGGGCTGAACTTATTCGCATATTCGAGATAAACTGCTTCTACTCCCTTCTTCTGAACCTTGTCCATTGCTCTAAAGACCTCGAACGCTAAAGAGGGATCCGACAAACCAAGTTCTTGCTTCATGTACTGTTCCAGCAATTCCCTATGGCTTACGTCGATTGTGACATCTAGTCCTAAATCTTCAAAGAAGGAAGCCGCAAGCTGAATAATTTCAGCTTCATGCTCCAAGTTGTATGAATCGTATAGCTCAGCATCCCATTGATGAAAATATCTATACCTCCCTGCTTGGGGTTCGTCGTACCTCCAAACTCCCCCAAAAGCAGCCGCCTTGATGGGCAATTTCATCTCTCTCCTCTGAGATATATAACGGGTTAGTCCAACGGTGAGATCAAACCTCAGCGCAACTTCTCTCCCACCTTTGTCTTTGAAATTATAGATTTCATTGGAAATTGTAGGACCTCCTTTAGCTTCGAGAGTAGAAAGCATTTCCAATGGTGATGGCTGAAGTACCTTAAAATTAAACAAACCAACGGTTCGTATAAATCGACTTCTGATATGGCTAATATTGGATAATTCGTCAACATCGATATCTCTCATCCCACGCGGAAGGCTCAATCTCACAAAACAGACCAACCGTAGTGACCATTTAGATTTTACTCTTGATTCGACACATTATTATTATTATTCAACCCTTTTTCTCAAATAATCAAGTTGGACTCCGATAGGTACAGATATCTGGAGCACAGCACCGACGCTATTGTTCAAGCCCATGGGAGCAGTTTAGAAGAACTATTCGAAAATAGTGCCATGGGGTTGGTTAACATCATGTTTGATATTGACAAGGTAGAAAATCGCCAATCTGAGACGATCATAGCTAGCGACGAAAATCTCGAAAATCTCCTTTTCGACTGGTTAGAAAAGGTTTTATTGAAAATTTTTATTGATCAGATCGTGTTGTCAAGATTCTCCATTAGAGTTTTTGAGAAAGATAAAAACCTCGAGGAGAAAAGGTATTTTCTTGAGGCACAGGTAGGAGGAGAAAAAGTCAATTATGATAAGCACAATTACAAAATCGAGATCAAAGCAATCACTTACCACGAGTTGAAAATCCAATGTACAGACACTAGTTATGTTGCAACCTTCTTGGTTGACTTGTAAAAATCCTTTCTTTATCCATTATCGAGGATTTAACCAGCCTTGAATTTTCAGAACATTGGACTGGCTTGATCGGATAAGTCTTAAATATGCATGATAACTTTTATTGAATGTATCATTATGAGTGAAGTAAATAAGCCAGCATTGGTGGAGCTGAACGATAAGAACTTTGAGGAGAACATATCTGGCAATAAACCTGTATTGGTCGATTTTTGGGCAACATGGTGTGGGCCCTGTCAATTTATGCTGCCAATCTTCGACAGACTATCTAAAAAATATGGTCAGAAAGTCACATTTGGCAGGTTGAACGTGGACGATAATCAGGGAGTAGCCATGAGATATGACGTGTATGCTATCCCAACTTTCATTATTTTTATGAATGGCAAGGCTCTCGATCGAGCCGTGGGCGCAGTAGGAGAAAAGGGCCTAGAAGGTTTGCTTCAGAAGTATCAATAATATTTCTGATAAATTGGATGAATTTCTTGTTTTAGCTAGGGGAATTCAGTGGGTCTGGAGCCTCCCAACCGCGTCAAATGTAGCCAAAAAGCTCGTCATCTTTCCTTTTCAGAGATACAATATGATTAAGAACTTCCATCTCTTCTTCAGTAAGCCTTTGGGTGAAACGTTCATTAAGTAACTTTGCCTGTTTGCTATGCAAATCAGTGTAGAAGACATCTCCTTCGTTAATCTGTCGTCCAATGGTGGGACCTCGAATTGAGACTGCGACCTGCATACCTTTGGAAGCTTCCTCAATAGTCTTACCACTTTGTTGAATTTGATGGATTGCACCTATTTTTTTGCCTTCTTCATTAATCACAGGAATTTTTTGTCTTAATTTTCCCACTAGTATCTCGGCTCCGAATACTGCAGGATCGTTACGTCTGAATACAAAGTTTTTTAAGAACTGAAATTTGCAGACTGGCGGAATTTCATTAAACATGATTACGTCTTGATGATCTTTCTGGTAAGTTGTCCAGTCAAAATAGCTTCTCACAAGATTGTAGATGATTTTCTCATTAAAAATCATGACTTGACGCTCCTGGGCCTCCCTACGGGCATCATCTAGGACTCTAACATTAAACGCCAAAATAACTCCCAAATATCTATCCTTCTCCCTTACTGCTGAAGCCTCGATGACATCCCTCTTGGTCACGTGGCCTATGTCCGAAATTCTTATGGGAACCTTTTGCTTAATAAGCAGGTCACTGATGGCTTCAATGGACCCTATTGTGTCACATTTCATAGTGACCCCATTGATATCCTTATTCACGAAAGTGTTCTTAATTTCAG
>JARBAV010000221.1 GCA_029237515.1 Nitrososphaerales archaeon | reverse complement strand
TATGGGAATGGCTATGAGCTTTGCGCCGCAAACAGCTGAAACTGCCATGGTATTGAATTGAACGAAAAAGAGCAAATCCAGCGTGCTTATATTACGTATGAAGTTCCGATAAGTTAGTGTACTCTTGCGAGAGCTGAAGATTCGTCCACTCATCTTTTGAGCTTTTAAGTAATAAAAAGAAAGTTGGGTTACGAAGCAATTAGCCTAACCCATTAGATGATAATATTCCAGTGACATTATTTGTTATTTGCTCTAATAGTGGAATTGTCTGTTCTGCATTTTCCGTTTCGCCTTCTACTTCGCTTAATGGCGTATTTTGTTCGTCGCTGTCATCCGATCCAGATAAATCAGATAATCCTCCAGTTATTCTCTCTCTTATTTGATCTCTTAATGGACTTGTCTGCGCATATTCATCTTCAGTTTCATCGCTGTCTTCTTCACTTGATGATGCATCTTCTTGTACGTCACTGCTTAATTCATCACTATCGTCACTGCTTGATGACGAATCATCATCACCGCTGGAAGTTTCAGGAGCTGGTGTTATTGGAGCACTATCAAGTGTAGATGTGTTATTTTGTGCAAGAACAGAGCTCTGACTAAGATCAATCGCAGTTAGCATCACCGTCGCTAATATCAGAAATGTCGATAGTGCTCCGAGTTTAATGTGTTGGATGTGAATCATTTTGTTTCAACACACTCTTGGCTACATATCTTATTTTGATTAATTCAGATTTATGTTATATTTTTTCGATAATTATTCAGGTGCAAAATGCGGCCGCTATCTATAGCTGTCAGAATTTAAACTGACTGTGGCTAGGTAGTTACTATGGAATTGTGTTCCAGCTTCGATAAGTTAGTGTACTCGTGCGATAGTGCATCTTCATGTTGAGATGTACTTAGAGAGAAGACATATATTTTATCAAAGAGTTCCGTCCTGCTAAGATGGCCATCTTGATTTAGAATTCGTACACCGAGCGCTAATTTCATTTTCAGTCTCTTGGATCTTGGATTTTGATTAGCTGCAAGGACCTGGGTAATTGGTAATGAACCAGTAGTTGGAATTGATTTCCTCTGGAAGATAACAAGAGCGGCAGCAGCTATCAACTTTTTTGACATTGACACTAATGACAGTATGACAGTATTTTCTAAAAAAGCGGAGTGAATAGCTGACCAATATCATATAGTATAGTTTTCATAAATTAGTGTTTTTGCTGTCATGCTGTCACAACTCCACAAAAGAACTGCCGCTCATCACTAGTGATGCGAACAAGTCAAAAAAAGCAGAGAGTAGATAGTATAGCGAGCTATCGATAGTTGATAAACTAAAGACGCCTCAAGTAGTGTATTGATCGATCTTGGAGCTATTTTTTGTATCTTTTTAAATCGTTCCATAGTCGATTACAATCTCTTCCAACTTCTACTAATGGATTTAATCTCATATACTTACACGTTTAAGCATGACAACAATGTATAAACAGCAGTTTACTCATCATTAACCGATCTTATCATTGCAAACACTCATCCTCCGACAATAATGATCTCAAAATTCTCAACTTGCTTGCAAGAAGCGGTAGACTTTCTTATAGAAATATATCTAACACGATTGGAATGACTACAAAGAGCGTCAAATCGCGAGTCGACAAGATGATCTCTGAAAAGTTATAGAAAGATTCATCACACAGATAAATCCCTCAATCCTTGGATACCCGATGATATGCAATTTTGTTATCAGAAATGATATGCTCAAAAAGGATTTTCTCAAGAGGATCAGTTTAGTAGGTGATATACACTACCAATTTCATGTAATGGGAGGTGTCGAGGGTTTCGCTGTGATGGTGAATAAAGGGTCGGAGGAGAAGATCGAATTATTGTTGAAATCATTACAGCCATTTATTCTTGGAGTAACTATTCAGAGCTGTAATGATCATAAGATTGCTAATAGGCTTACGATCACAGACTATTATATAATGAAACAATTAGTAGACAATCCAAGGATGGAGACATTGGAGAGAGGAAAAAATACTTCAATATCTCCAAGAACTGTACGTAGACGACTCGATAAAATGATTGATCGTTACCATATATTAGAATTTACTACGCTTCCTAATCCTCATGCGATGAAAGGACAAATTGTATACTTCTTATCGGTGAAGGTCGAGAGGACGATGTACGATGAAGTACTCACGAAAATATTTGGTCAATTACGTAATCACATTATCTTATCAATAATGACTTATGACCAAGAGAAACAGACAATTGGGCTAAATCTTGCTAGTGAAGATGTGTTCAAAATTGAATCTATAAGATCGCAAATTCGATCTCTAATAGGTGTAAAAGAGGCCAACGTATTCCTGCCTACAAAAATTCAGTATAATGAAAGAGTAATTATGAAAGCCATTGAACGGCAAATTAAGAAAATAAAAAAACTAAGAAAAATTTTGCATTCGAAAATTTGAAAATTTGAGAGGGAAAATTGAATATTCAGAAAAATTTTGCAAATGAATACCATGAATTATTTAAAAAATTGAGCTTTTAGTGTGCAATTTTAGGCCTCTCTTAATATCGAACTAATTCGTCCTTTATTTAAAGGAACAAAGTTACTACAAGGACATGATCTGTTATTTACCGAATACATACACCGTCCAGTTATATCTATGTGTCTAGATGAAAGATAGTACCATTGTTCATGATATTCTCTGCCATGTCCACATAAACAGAAATTTCTGGTAGGCATTGAATAAAATAAGTTAACATAATAAATAAAGCTAAATTCTTTCATTATATATGTTGAGAACAACCAGAGACTAGCAAAACAGTGCCGTTCAAATAAGCACACAATTCATAAGATATGTTTATTTGTTTATGGTCTAAATTATATCCTTGTATTTCCTTAGGCATGGCATGACTATTACCTACTATTACTACTATTAACCCATCATCATTACCATTCAGAATAAATGTATAGTATTGTTGTCGTTGCAGATAACGTTAATTACAATTAGCAGAACGCTACCAGTGTCTTTTGTTCATAAATAAGATTAGATTATAACACAAATAATTCGGATTTTCGGCATATCTATCTCAATTCGTTCAACAGGATAGCAGAATACTGAGATCCAGCCGGATCAATTACTCTCTTTATGAACTGCTCTGTTTTATAATTCATATCTGCTGCTTTCATATCTATGTTATCATAATCATTGAAATGCTTTTTGCACATTATCAATGATGTTTCTACGTCATCCCATTTTAGTAAGCAATCGCATGGTAATAATAATATTGTCTTGTTCTGCTGTATCAGCAGTAGCAGCACCTCATGCTTTGACTTTGTTTCTGTTGTTTCTTTGTCACTTGGATATATCCTTACACAATACTTCTAGCTCAACTCTGGATTGTCTGTGTCTTCTGTAATCTTGATCCACCTCTAATGCCGCTGTCAATATCTTACTTTTTATTGATTTAGATGACTGTAGAAACATTTTGGTATCTTTAGGTAGACAATGTCCACCTATTCCGTCTCTAGGTTCTAGTATGTTCACGTTCCATTTAGTATTAATGGCTTCACGCAATTCCGGGAAGCTTAGATTATTTGTTTTACAGTACAGATAGAGATCTTCTGCAAAGGCTATTTGCAAATATCTATGAGCATTTTCC
>JARBAV010000220.1 GCA_029237515.1 Nitrososphaerales archaeon | reverse complement strand
TCTAATCCCTATAATTCTCATCTTGGAACTGGAATTCGGTAGGAATTCTTATTTCATATCTTAGTCTACACCATTTTCCTAAGTGGATTGCTTTGCTTAAAATTTGCTACACAGGCTTTCTTTTGTCATTCGGCCCATGACTGTACTATGTACGAAAGGACGATATTAAGAAACAAGCAGAATAAGTACGATTTCACCTTTAATGAAGTGCCCAGCATTGACCTAACGACCACTTCGATTATGTTTGAACGCCTCACAATTATTGCGTGGTGTTAAGGCACGGATAATAAGTGCAATTTTTACTTTATCTGCACTGATCTTCTGCTCATGGCCACAACCTCGAACTGTCCTATGCCTTCAGTTTTCCCAAGAAAATCCTCAAGTTTATCCATCTGACCCTCAGCATCGTCCAAGATGAAATCAGCCAATAGCGAGAATAATCCAAATGCAACCGGTTCCTTGGAAACCGCATTCAACTCCATTCCCTCTGGCATTGATCCTGACAGTGACTTTGAAACCGCGTCTAGATTTGTTTCCGCATCTGATGGCAAAATCCTAACACGAACGACTAGTTTAGACATTTCTAATTAAGGTCCTTCGAATCCGCAACCTACGCACTTGTACATCCTAGCGAATTCTCTACAGCTTTCACATCTCCAAACTAACACATAACCGCAACTGGGGCAATAAAATTTAACGCATTCATCGTTTGGCATTATAGGACGGCCGCATGATGTGCATACAGGTAATTGTAGCGAACTTGGCATTGATATCTTTTAGTATGGTTTCACTACGGGATTTATATCTTGCTCACTTGGCCCTCCTCAACCTACTTTCCAGGAGACCCTTAACTATACTCGAGGTAGATTTTACATTGAGAATTAATGAAAGCGGAGCCGAATGAAAGTCGAATTCCCCATCCTGAGAGATTCGCGTTAGGGTTGGCTGAGAAACGGTGGAAAATAGTTCATCGATGGCCTTGTTGTCCAAATGTTCGAATATCTTCCGGGCAAGTATCAACTTTTTAAATTCGAAACCAAATATGGAATGCCATTGGTTAGGATAGTCGTTAAGGAATGAGTCATCTTCTTGCTCAATCGCCGAAACGATTGCCCGACCCGCAAGCATACCTCCCATTCCTGAACTTAGTATGCCCCCAGCCGTTGTAGGTTTGGTCTGGCCTGCAGCATCCCCTACGATTAAGAACCTGTGGTCATCGATAAAACGCCTTATCGGTCCCGATACATAAATTGGAGCAAATATCTTTCGTGATATCGAATATGACGATCCTTTTGATTCGAGAAACGAACTAATGGAATTTACTATATTGATGTCTCTACCCGCTACGCCTATTTTCGCCTTGTTATCACCTAACGGAATAATCCAAGCGAAAAAACCTGGATATTTATCTGCATCGAAATACAGCTCCACAGTATCAGGATCAATCCAAGGAGCGAGGACTTCATACTGTCCTGATGGCATTATCCCGGTTCTGTACCTTCTTATCAGTGAAGACAATCCCCTGGCATCCACAAGATACTTACAATAAAGTGTTCCATCCGTGGTTGCAACAGCATGAGTAAATTCGTTTTCGACTTTGTGAGATTGACCTTCACCTAATTTTGGACATGTTGTGACTGACTTCATCGAATTCAACGTTGTTATTTCAGCGCCTAGTTTTTGAGCCTGAAAAGCAATCTGCTTATCCAGTTCCCTCCTATCGATGGCCACCACATCTTGGAGTTTCGCATCAACTTCAAAGGAAGATTGTCTTGAATATATTTTGGCACGTGAAATGTGATTTCTAAACGTTCTAAAAGATGGTACTACGCCTAACTTTCGCAACCCGCTGAGGCTCACCAACCCTCCACAGTGTTCGGGAGTACCAATTTCGGGGTCAGCTTCCAAGACTTTGACTGAGATTGACGACTTTGAAGCTATTTCTCGAGCCGCCAACAATCCAGAAATACTGCCACCTACCACTACCACGTCGTACTTGGTTCGGTTCATTAACTCTTATTGGAAATAAATAACTCGATTTATTAATTAAGCTAAGGTCACACGAATAAATGGAATTCAAACAAGTAATTGTAGTAAGAAAAGAGCTTCGAATGGGTATCGGTAAGTTAGCTGCCCAAGTTGCTCATGCTGCTGTGTCTGGCGCAGAGCAAGTAATGACGAGTCATCCTTCATGGTTTATGAAATGGTTCACTTCCGGTCAGGCTAAGATCGTTGTTAAAGTTCATTCGCTCGAAGAATTGCACAACATAAAGCGAAAGGCACAAACTTCAGGGCTTCCTGTAGTCCAGGTACAAGATAGAGGGTTAACACAAATCCCGGAAGGGACTGTAACATGTCTTGGAATTGGGCCTGCTCCGACCTCACTAATAGATCGTATAACTAAGGATCTGAAACTATTGTAGGAAACTGAAATAGAATAGTTGAGGCAACGAACCTAGTCTAATCCGGCGTCAGCTCAATTGACCATGACCAGGTAAGATTATCAAGAAGTTAGATACTTATCACTTTTCTTTATCCGGAATAAAAGTTCCAACATAAATGCATGAAATTTGGGAACTACATATCAGCCAATTTTCTAATACGAGTTATCCATGATGATTCGTCATCGTGCTTGAAATTCCATCTGTTATTTTCAGATAGATAGTTTTTCCCTCTACTTTGATCTAAGGTACTAGATCCCTCTGCTCTCTCTGAGGCCTTACTTTCCCCTGGACCTGTTTCTCCTTCAGTAAAATTCCGCCTCTTGCTCATTGAGTGCTCCAAGTTGGGTTCAATTGAAGTAGCACTAGACATTTTCACATCTTGTGCCTCGTAATCATGATAAGAACTTGTATATACGTGACTATTGGGCATCCGAGATTCAAATTGCTGCCCTGAATGATTTATCGTAGAATCTGAAAGACCCTCTTTAAGTAGTTCCATTTTACCTGTCAATTGACCTTTTCCAAATTCAGAGAATCCATGTTCCTGGAGAAACGGCATGTATTTCAGAATTATTCCAAAGTCCGCGAGCTTCCTACTAACTTCTTCTGATGTAAAAACGCTCATTAAACTAATTGACGCATCCAACTACATAAATATCCAAAAGTTCACTGTAGTTGTTAAGCTGGAGCAATAAAGCTGATAACACACCTAAATACTACTTGAATCGAAGTTCCAAATTCTCGCTGAGGTTTGAATGTTCTTGTGATGACATAGCTGTCTATAGGCAACCGAAATTATTTGCATTGAACTATTTACAAAACCGATACAACCCAACTTTACCACATTACCATCGGCATCAGAAATAATAGTTCGAGGTTCAATGATCAGCGACTTAAATTGAGTTATCTATGTATTCGAAGGATGGATGATCTCGGGTGGCTACAAGACAAAGAAGCCCTATCGGATGCCTTCGATGGATTTATTAACATGCTATTATCGTAGTCAATAGAGTTCCATGTCCAGCTTTCGAATCGACAAGGACTCTCTAGGAGAGATTAAGGTCCCCTCTGATGCATATTATGGCCCATTTACAGTAAGAGCCAGCAATCAGTATAATATTACAGGACAAAGATCACATCCGGATTTAGTTAGAGCGTATGTTATGATCAAAAAGTGTGCGGCTCTGTCCAATTTTAAACTTGGAGTTCTTCCCGAAGAAGTTTCCAGCGCGATTGTAAAAGCTTGTGATAGATTGCTTTCTGGTGATTTCTTAGATCAGATCATCATTGAGCCAATTAATTCAGGTGCTGGAACAGCTTTTAACATGAACATCAACGAGGTAATCACAAATATTGCGCTAGAAACAATTGGCGAAGAGAGAGGTAAGTATGAGATAATCAACCCCAATGATCATGTAAACATGTCCCAATCAAGTAACGATACGTTCCCCACTGCAATGCACCTGTCAATATTACTGGGTCTAAATAGTTTCCTGCAGGTCATAGACTTACTAATCAAATCTCTGAAAAAAAAGAGTGTAGAATTTAAAGATACTATGAAAATTGGGAGAACCCACTTAATGGATGCGCTTCCAATCACATTAGGAGATGAGTTCAGCGGTTATTGTTATTCAATTGAAACCGCTAGACAGAAGATAGTGCAAGCATCAGAAAACCTGTATGCTGTTGCCTTAGGAGGTACGGCTGTGGGTAGCGGTGCTAATTCACCGACTGGATACCCGGAAGTATCAATTCGCTATCTTAGAGACATATCTGGGCTAAACATGATCTCATCTGAAAACTTTTATTATGCACTCCAAAGCCGATTTGACGTTACATGTTATTCTTCCTCAATGAGGAACCTCGCGCTAGAACTAATCAAGTTAGCTAATGACGTCAGACTAATGGCATCCGGACCTACTGCGGGGTTTGCCGAAATAGTCATCCCAGCAGTGCATGCAGGCTCTTCGATAATGCCAGGCAAGATTAACCCGTCTTTGGCCGAGTGTCTTAACATGATTTGCTTCAATGTAATTGGAAATGATTTGGCGGTAACGATGGCATCTCAAGCGGGTCAGTTTGAGTTGAATGTTATGCTCCCAGGAATGTTGAAATGGGTTTTAGATTCTATGGATATGCTCAGGAACTTTTTACCAGTATTCACAGCTAATCTCATAGAGGGCATTCAAGCAAACGAAGACAAGCTTTCTATGTATGTTTATAAAAGCCCCGTACTCGTGACTGTTTTAAATCCCTACATAGGCTATGTAAAGGCATCCGAAATTTACAAGAAAGCACTGGAAACAAACAGGAATGTGAAGGACATAGTGGTAGAAGAAGGCTTAATGAAGGCTGAAGATGTAGAAAAGGTGTTCTCACGTTCAAATTTGATCGGAAGAAGGGAGTAGATACGGGAAAGATCAAAACAGAGCGAATTGTATAAAATAAGAGGGCCCTCGAGTTTATCTCGAAGTTATCGTATTTGTTATTTCTACTACTTCATTAAGGCCATTATAAATTTGTAAAAATTTCTTGCCCTTAGCAGTTATTTTGTATTTTCTTTGAGTATCCAAGAATTCAATAAGTCCATTTCCTAATAAAAGACTCAGATAGTCTTTAAGATGATGATACGACAAAAATGACCTGTACATGATCCTTTTTTG
>JARBAV010000024.1 GCA_029237515.1 Nitrososphaerales archaeon | reverse complement strand
TTCAGATTGATTCGGAGTCGTTGACCCTTGGATAACAACCTTGCTTTCTGCAGCATGTGTGTCATCAACCTTTTTTTCATCGTGTTCAAGTCTATCAAGCTCTAGAACTATTTGGTGGTGAAGTTCTTCCAGTTGCTTAACTTCAGGTGAATCATCAACAAGAGGTCGAGATAAGTCATGTGGCGATAAGGTGGAAGATTGGGACATTCTTAGTTCGTCAGAGCGTTTAGAATCATGCAGATTGTCACGTACCGCCTCTTGGACTGCATTTTCCAATAACTGTTCTATTCGTTCACCTTCACTACTTCCATATGTGACTACAAATCTATTGTGAATTTCTCTTAATCTTTGGTCAATCGAAGATATTCTCTTGTTCATCAGGTCAGTAAGACTATCTCGTTGGTTTCTGAGATCTGAAAAATCTATTAAATTCTGAAATTTATCTATTCTGTCATCGAATTGCTCTATCTGTGCTGTATATCGCTGAAGCAGCTTATCTCGCTCATAAATGTCAATTCTCTTTTCATTGAACGCTTCATCCACTTTAATCGCCGATTCAGCCACTAAATTCCTTTCAAATTCAAGAGAATTCAACTCTGTTCTTACAGAATCGTTTGAAGTTAAAGTATTCTTGTTGGTCTTTGAAAGGACAGGTCTAACTAGCCTGTCGATCGCAATAGTCAGGAGGGAGCCAGCTATAGCGCTCCCAACAAATATGATCTCTTCATTCAATCGATGTCAGTCTATATATGGAACTATCATATAGACTATTGTAAATCATGGAACGTGCAACAAGTACATAAGTAATTTTAGCTCATTAATTAAATGACCCTGCGTTTTATCCAGCTATATTTTCTAAAGTGTGGATCTGGGAATCCGCATTTCGCACATTGTTTACCCCTCTTATGGAAGGAGTTATGACCGCATCTTCTACACCGGATATGGGTCTTCTTCCGGGTGAAGTTACCCATCGATGTGGTGCCTTTTGTCATTTTACAATCGTCCTTACTGAGGAGGCGGGGATATTATGACAACATTGTCCCCTCGAACAACAATTGTCCCCAAATCATTCGACTTACTTTCTTCCAGCAATTCAACAGAGTCTTCCAGCAACAGATTCATGTGTTGGTCGAATCCGTGGAGACTCCCTCTGATCACTTTGCCACCCTTTAGCTTTATAAGAACAACTTTCCCTAGGCTTTCGTCTAGGACCTTTACGGCCATGTCTACCGACAATCTTGATATCTCTATTAACCAATACTCACGTATATATTAAAATTCTGATTGTACAATTGATAGAGCTTTCGAACCTTAGAAATTGTATGTAAATATTAAGCTCGATAATGAATTCGCTTTATCTGAAGTGAGGACGGTACCCCTACCGTCTGTCTGGAATACTAGCCAAGCTCGAGTATTGTTTTGATAATATTCTCGTTTATTTCACTGAGTAATTCCTTCCCCTTTTCAGCAGATGCAAATTTCGGATCCCCCCACACTCCGTTTCCAGTTATCTCAGGAAAAGAACCTGGACGAAGGGTCATACTCCTGTAGGCTTCTCTTGACTTCATGAGAGTCTTGTCGTTCGCCTTTGCCCTATCCATTTTTACTAAATCTGGTCTTATGGCCAACAATATTGAGGTTTCCACCTCCCCCGCGTGATCAAATACTTGATTCATAAAGGACCAATAATTGATTACATGAACTGCTGAATCGCGTGGCATCTTTTCAAATGTATTTTGGGAAACGTATTGTAACACGCCCATGTTCCCATGATGCCCATTGATTATCACTATTTTTTTGATACCAAGATGGGCTATAGATATGCATATATCACACAATATATTGGAGAGTGTGGAATCACGGACAGAAACATTAAACATAGGGGAGTGTTCAAACGATACCCCATAAGGAACAACAGGGAACATAAAATATTCTAATCTCTGACTGACCTTTATAGAAATGTGTTCCGCAATCAAACAATCTGTTGACACTGGCAGATGCTGTCCATGTTGTTCAAGTGAACCTACAGGTATTATTGCAGATTGGGTTTGTACCAATCGATCGCAGAAATCCCCGTCACATATGTCATAAATGGAGAGGTCCATTCCTATTGTACGAACTAGCTTGAATATCAGTTTTATATTGTTGACGGATCTGGCCTAAACCTACATTCTGAAGTTCATATCAACTCTTGGATAAAGTATGTACCTTGCTCCAATAAACATCTAACCTGTCATCTAGAAAAAGTTTAACTGCTTCCAATAGGGTTGCCGCCTCTAATTGCTGACCTTTCATTTTTATAGATTCTAATGTATCGTCGTCCACAACTTTAAAGGCTTCTTGACAAATAATGGGACCCTGATCTAACTCCTCAGTAACAAAATGGGCTGTACATCCCACTATTTTTGCACCTCTTTCGAATGCCTGCACGTAGGCGTACGCGCCTGGAAATGCTGGCAATAACGAGGGGTGAATGTTTATGATTCTGTTAGGGTAACGCCATACAAAATTGGGTGTCAGAACGCGCATGTAACGAGCAAGCACAATGAGATCTATATTATATTCTTCGACAACTTCCAAGATCTTACTTTCTGCGTTTGCCGAACTATTTTCATAAGAGACAGAATGGAAGGGGATTGAAAAGTCATCTGCAATAGCCTTGAGGGTACTTTCACTTCCTATAATTACTGAGATATTCGAATCAATTTCCTTGTTTTGCAAAGCGTTAAGTATTGATGACAAACAATGAGCTTCTTTACTTACTAATAGGGCAACATTTTTCTTTCTGCTAGGCTCTTCGACGTGAGCTTTAATTTCCATTTGTAATTTGGCTGAAAGTTCGCGCAGCTCTGAATGTATTTCATTGAGTTTTACAGTGTCGTTAAACGAGGCTTCCAGATGCATACCGAATAACCCGTGAACAACTTTTTGGTTAATCTGTTCTATATTTCCACCATTACGAAAAATGGAGTTGGTTATTTCTGCTACAACCCCCTCTCTGTCCTTGCCTACTACGGTGATCTCTATTAATGTCTTGTCTCTAGTGTTCCGGCTAGCCAACGACGTAGAAATAAGTGATACTCAACATAAACCTTACACCTTGAAAAAGTATAAATCCTTCGACTAAGTAAGCGTACTTAGAATCAAGACCCAAATGTTCGTGCACATTAAAGACGTCGACACATTTTGTCACACAGAATTGTGATATCATGAGAAGATATTTGCGATAGGCTAGAATCTATATGAAACGCGGGATCAACCATCAATCACAGCAACAACAACATAGCAAGTCGCGAAGGCATAAGAAAAATTTTGATTATAATAAACCACTAGATAAGTGCATAATTTGTTACACGATTTCTGGTTGGCATTGCGGAGACTGCAACAACCATTTTTGTGCTACACATTTCAACAACCATAAGCAACTCGAACAATGCATTAAGCAAATAACATGAAATAATTATCGATGCGGGGGGTGGGATTTGAACCCACGAATCCCTTAGGAACAGGGTTCTAGGAGTAAAGACCTGACCCATTCTAAGCTTCGCACATTCATGCATTTTTGGAACACATGAGGTCCTGCGCCGTTGGCCAGGCTTGGCAACCCCCGCTCGCAAGCTGTTCACTATGCGCTTCAATATATTAGCGTTTATGGTTAAGGATGAATGATGTTACTCTTGTGACAATACTTTACTGAAAGATAAAATCATAACTATTTCATTTTGGAACGCCGGTATTTAGTAGCCATTAGAGCAAAATAAAGAAACGTTCCCACCTGGCATATCGATCTATTTGAGAAAGATTTCTAGCTTAACGTGGTGTTCTAGTTAGGCTATTCGTATAACAGGATGGAGTATTCATTACGATTTCATCAAGATGCATGGGTTTATTGCATGACAACGGAGGCAGTAGTTCAAGAATAAAATTACTCTTGCGGTACCAAGCTACTCTTCACTAATCATCTCGAGCCAGGCAATTAATCCTTATTCGTTGATTCACATAACACTATGTTGCGATAAATAATATTTATTGAGTGATTTGACAGCCAGTTGATATTTTGCCTTCAAACAATTTGGAATTAATGCCCTCGGTGGATCAGTTCGGCAAAGAAATGAAATCACGTTAAATACCACCCTTTTTTCAATTTCGAAAAGTACCCTTACTGAATATTATCAAAATTACATACTGTTGAAGCAATCGTTGTCACTAATCTAATCATTATCATTAAATTAGATTTCGGTACTTAAAAACAAAATGAAAGGTGTAGATAGACCAAAGCTATTTGGAACTAATGGAGTTCGAGGAATTTTCGGTCAAGACCTTAGTCTCGAATTCTTAATCAAAGTTTCGCGTTCATTAGGGTCGTTTTTTGTAAAATGACCGCTCTTGGTCGGTTTTGATTGACGAATATCTAGTCCGGTGATTTCCAAAATCGTTTCTGCGGTGCTTAATTCTTCTGGAAAGGATACCTCTATTGCAGGCCTTCTGCCTACCCCATGTTTGCAGTACGCGACCAAGCACTTCGGTTATCCAGGCGGCATCATGATTACTGCTTCACATAATCCCCCTGAATACAATGGAATTAAAGCTATCGCAAACGATGGAGTGGAAATTTCAAGAGACGAGGAGTCAAAAATAGAGCTTAATTTTAATTCTGGTGAAATCCAGCCGGTTAGTAAAATAGGGCAAGAAAACAATGACGATAGGGTAATTCCATCGTATGTAGATTCTGCTATCCAAGTTGTCAAGTCTGAAAAAATTTACTCGAAAGGATTCAAGATAGTGATGGATATAGGAAATGGGACGCAAGCATTGGTCGCCCCTATTATAGCTCAGAAACTCGGGTGTAAGGTCTTGACTGTCAACGGTAATATCGATGGTAACTTTCCTGGGAGGGGTTCTGAACCCACCCTCACTAACCTAGGTACTCTTTCTTCGCTCGTAAGGTCTACTAACGCAGATTTTGGAGTGGCGTACGATGGCGACGGAGATAGAAGCATATTTTGCGATGAACATGGACAAATTATTTGGGGTGATAAATTAGGGGCATCACTAATATCGTACCTATTAAAGAATGGCTATGAAGGGACGGATATCGTTTGTCCAGTGAATACTACAATGATGGTTAGTCTTGTCGCACAGAATGAGGGATCCAAAGTCATTCATACTAAGGTGGGAAGCGTAGAAGTTTCTCGAGAGATGATTAAACGAAATGCGGTGCTAGGGCTTGAAGAAAATGGTGGTTTCATGAATGCGAGATTAAATTGTGTTCGCGATGGGGCCTTAACTACTCTATTAGTTTTAGAAATGCTATCATCAAATTCTGGAAAGAGCCAACTTTCCAGGGAGATCATGGGTCTTCCTAATATCTTTCAGTACAAGGCTAAATTTCATTGTGAATCATTAGAGGTCGCTGACCGTGTCGTTGAATCTTGTGCAAGTCATGGAAGCATTCTCAGAGTAGAGAATCTTGACGGGGTCAAGATCTGGATTGACGAGGAGACTTGGGTGATGGTTAGAGCAAGTGGCACTGAGCCACTAATTAGGATGTATGCAGAATCGACAGATAAAGATCTTTTGAACTCCAAGGTACGCGAATACACTAACATTATTAAAAGCGTGTTGGACAGTGATGAAATTACATAGCACTATCATGGATAACATATTTAATACTCCACGGATCTCATATAGAAGAATCGAGATGATCCCAGAGGGTGATTATTTAAAATGAGTAGACCATACTATGTCAAATTCGAGACACCTAAGGACCTTGTGAATGTGATATACGAGGCAGTTAGAGTGGCTAAGCAGAGTGGAAAGGTACGTAGGGGAACCAATGAGACTACAAAGTCCATTGAACGAGGAAACACAAAATTAGTAGTCATTGCAGAGAACGTGGAACCACCTGAAGTTGTCGCGCATCTGCCAATTTTGTGCGAAGAGAGAAATGCGCCTTATATTTTTGTTCCGAGTAAGGAACAACTCGGAGCTTCATTGGGTATGGACGTCGGCTCAGCGGCTGCGACTATCCTAGATCCAGGTGAAGCTCAGACCATTGTGGAGCAAGTTCTTAATTCCATACAACCTCTAAGAGACAAGAGAAAGGAATAGAGGAAAATATGAGTAAGTCATCGGAAGAGAGGATAAATCCAGCAGAGGTAATTCAGATAGTAGGTCGAACAGGAATTGCAGGAGAGGTTATTCAAGTTAGAGTGAGAATCCTTGAGGGTAAAGACAAAGGCCGAATCCTGACAAGGAATGTCAAAGGATCAATAAGAATGAACGATATATTGATGCTACGAGAAACTGAGCGCGAAGCTCGAAAAATAAAGTAAGGTCTAGTGTATTTTAGAGGTGTTAGACTAGCCAATGAGTAAATCAGCAACTTCATTGCGTAATTGTTCCTTTTGTGGAAAACACATTCCTCCGAGTCAGGGGATAATGTTGGTCCGTAATGATGGGTCGATACAATGGACATGTTCATCCAAATGCAAGAAGAATCTGAGAGAACTAAAGAGGGATCCGAGGAAACTGAAATGGACAAAGAAGTACATGAAAGGTGGTATTAGAGTAGGGAAGGGTTAGCTTCTTGGAAGAGCGAACTCTTGTTGTTATTAAACCAGATGCAATAAAGAGAAAATTAGCTGGAAAGATAATTTCCAGGTTTGAAGAAAAGGGATTCACTATTGAGAATCTGAAGTCCTACTCATTTACCAAGGAAAAAGCTGAAGAGTTTTATTCGGTTCATAGCAATAAACCATTTTTCAATGAATTGGTTTCTTTTATAACCTCTGGCCCTACAATGGCGTTAATTCTAGACGGTAACAGTGCCATAAACTCAGTTCGAATAATGATAGGTTCAACAAAATCATATGAAGCGGCTCCCGGTACAGTCCGAGGGGATCTAGCCCTTAACATAACAGATAACATAGTCCATGCATCCGATTCGTATGAAAGCTTCATAAAAGAGGCTAGAGTGATTTTTGATAGCATTTAAGTGGCACTCAGGCATCCAGTCGTAGTTGTATTAGGTCATGTAGACTCCGGCAAAACTTCTCTATTGGATAAAGTTAGAGGAACAGCCGTTCAAGCTAGGGAGGCAGGAGGAATCACCCAACATATCGGGGCTAGTTTTTTTCCGATTGATACAATTAAGAGGGTAACAGGAGACCTATTTAACAAGATTTCCACTACTGATTCACAGATCCCAGGAATTTTGGTGATAGATACTCCTGGCCATGAAGTTTTTGCTACTCTGAGAGTAAGAGGAGGTTCAGCAGCCGACATTGCAATAATTGTGGTAGACGCTAACAAGGGTTTCGAAGCTCAGACAGAGGAGAGCATTGATATCTTAAAAAGAAGAAAGGTTCCATTTGTTATCGCACTGAATAAGGTGGACACCGTTAATGGGTGGCGCAACGATCTGGGGGGAGATTCAATAAGTAAGGCCGTGAGTTTGCAGGATAAGTCAGTTCAAACTGCACTGGATGAAATGATCTACAATGTCGTCGGCTCACTTTCAATGTCCGGATACAATTCAGAGGCGTTCTGGCGAATCAAGAGCTTCACTAAGGAAGTAGCAATAGTGCCGGTCAGTGCAAGAACTGGGGTGGGAATACCTGAGTTACTTGCTGTTCTTATTGGATTAACCCAGCAATACTTGAGTCGAAAATTAGAACGACACGAAGAGGAGGGAAGAGGGATCGTCTTGGAAATTAACGAAGAGATAGGCTTGGGACCGGCAGCCAACGTAATACTTTTTGACGGAATACTTCGACAGGGATGTAGTGTCATAGTCGCTAAGAGAAATAACGCAGTAGTAACTCGTGTGAAGGCGATTCTCCTTCCCAAGCCGCTTGATGAAATGAGAGACCCTAGAGATAAATTTAGACACGTATCAGAGGTAATATCTGCAGCCGGGGTAAAAATCACTTCGCCAGACCTCACCGGTGTCATGGCCGGAAGCCCGCTTTTTGTCCTAAATCAGAAGGAAGACGAAGCGCGACTTCGAGCAATTGTCGAGGCTGAAATTAAGAACACTTTCGTGAATAAGGATATCAATGGGGTCACTATGAAATGTGACACAATAGGGTCCATTGAAGCCATTAGTGACCTCCTTGTTAAGCAAAAGGTTCCCATAAGAATTTCGGACATAGGCCACGTGACCAAGAGGGATGTCATCGAGGCTTCGGCAGTAAAGGAGAAGGATAGATATTTGGGAGTGATTTTGGCGTTTAATGTTAAAGTCCTAGATGATGCCCGTAGGGAGGCCCAGGAGCGTCAAGTCATGATTTTTAATGAGAAAATCATCTACAATC
>JARBAV010000219.1 GCA_029237515.1 Nitrososphaerales archaeon | reverse complement strand
TGTTTTCCAGTGAAACTCATGATGATCTAATCCCTCAAAACTGGTAACATAATCTGAACAGAATTTAGATCTTGTGAATCATGCATTTGAACGTTGCTTAAAACATGGCGAAACAGCGTCATACAATGCAAACAAGACATAAAATATTTGCAGAAATACACCTCTGCTGGTATAATGTATAGCTTGCATCTATGCATGCTCAAGCTATACTCTTCTTTCATTTCAAGGAGCATAATATGGTAAGGGAAATGTTAAGAGTTTATGGATGTCATACCTGTGATCGAATCAATCGCTTGAATTGAGGGGGTCGGAAAATAAATGAACTATTTGATGTCGTTGGGTTGAAACCAATACCTATTGATTAAAATAGGCCAAGTAGTTAATACTACTCTAGTAAATGTTTGACGTTTTTCATTGTCCAGGCCCAAGGATACCTACTTTCAATGCGATCTGCTTTGAGTTATGACTATTGGCAGTGTATTCTAATACGAGGTCTACAAAGCCAAATAGTCTTCAAACCCTATATTTGTAAAGTCAACTCCTACGTTTGGTTTACATATAAAGCAGCGAAGCGGCAGAATTGCTAGCATATGGCCATTTTGTTCAACACTATGAGGAAGAACAGATCCTAGTTGTGTCTTTTGCGGATCCATGTTGGATAATTGGCTATGTATTGCTCTCATTACATCTCTTCACTGCTCTAAGATTTGTGCAACGGGATAAAATTCACGCATTTAGTGTTATCTTGGTCATTATTGTATCCGGATCCGTATTAGCATACAATCTAATTCTTCCGTCAAGCTTTTACACGAACGAAGAAGGGAAAATAGTAGGCGAAACGAAGACTGGCCTTACTGATTTGACACTTTCAGTATTATACCAAATTCTAGACGTGGTTCTGATTATACCTTCAGTCATCATCTTGATAGTGCATAGGAAGGATTACTATAAATTTATGCCCTGGCTTCTATCTTCATTGTCCCTACTAGTCAATGCATTTGCCGACGACGGATTTGTCCATCACTTTCTACAGGGTAGCACCAAAGACATGTGGGTTTGGGATCTATTTTATTTGACTGACTATCTAATTCTAGTTGGGGCGTTTTATTGGTACAATAGGTTTCATAGCACCTTGAAAATAAACATAACAAGATAAGTATGACAAGTAACTCTACATTCGCAGCTTAAGTAGCGGTTTCATTCGGATTGTTCTACTATGTGTTAAACAACCATGGAATCTAATATGACACTTTGATAATGTCACATAATTTTAAATTGAGATCAAATTTTCATCTTTGAGTATTGAACTAAAAATTGTCATTCCAGTTGCGTACCCGTTGGTTATTAGAATTCAATAGACTTCTCTTTTAGAATATGGTGTGAGAGATAGGATGAGAGTCGTCGATGATAAAATCAATATTTAGTCATTCGATCCAATCCAATACCTTACAAAATAATATTTTTACAGCCAATCATTAAATCTGTCTATATTAGTCGAGTAAATTGGCATTATTATTTGGCTCCAATGTCTTTAATACCGATGAGAAGTTGTAGATTACATGCGCACATCCGGAGGTGCTGTCAATAGTCGAGTTCATTCAAATGTCGAAAGAGATCTAATTTCCCTGAACAATGAAGCGGAAGAATCAGTCGACGGGAATACGATGTCTCAGTTTCAGAGTGGAGAGGACCTTTTTGCCAATATAGTAGGCTATGAAGACATAAAGAAATTGTTTCAACTATCGCTTTACTCCAAGGAAAGACCAGTACACATTCTCTTGGTAGGGCCTCCTGCTTCAGCGAAAACCCTCTTTATGTTGGAATGTATGAAACTTGAAAGATCCTACTTTACCCTTGGAAGTCATAGCACTAAATCCGGCATGGTAGAATACCTGTTTGAGAAACGACCAAGGTATCTTATTATTGATGAAATCGAGCATATGCCTCTGAAGGATCAGACAGCGCTACTCAGTCTTATGGAAACAGGAATAATCGCTGAAACAAAGTTCCAGAAAGCTCGCAATACGCAACTAAAGACCTGGGTCTTTGCAACAAGTAATGCCACCGAGAGAATGCTTACACCACTTCTCTCAAGATTCTTGGTCTTGTACTTTAAGCCATATAAGTATGGAAACTTCAAGGAAGTCACAATTCATCTGTTGTCTCATAGTGAAGGTATAGCAGAAGATATAGCTGCAGAAGTCGCTGACGTTGTATGGTCAAAATTGAAGTCAAGGGATATTAGAGATTGTGTAAAGATTGCCAATTTAGCGAAGACTAAGGAGGACGTGAAGTGGGTCGTAGAGACAATGAGAAACTATAGCCGTAAACCGAAAGAGAAATAGCCAATCATCAGAAAAAACCAGGTGTAAATCTCAAACTGCCTCCATCTCGGGAAGTCAGTATCGATTGCGAATAGTGTTTAAATTTACTTCCCAATCCTCAATTAATTTGACTGAGCATTGACAAACTTGACTCCGATCTTACGTCTGTTTTCTCTTTTCCATGTACATTCATGGTGTTGCCATTCCCTATCCTCAAGTTATCCATGCTTATCCTATAGTCTAGTATTCAATGCATGACAGAGGAGTGACATCCTACCTATCAGAAAAATTACTCACACTATGATATTGATAGGTAAATCCAGAGGCCTTTTCCTCATTATACGAAAAAATAGTGAATTGTATTTGAAAGGAAGTGATTGTGCTT
>JARBAV010000218.1 GCA_029237515.1 Nitrososphaerales archaeon | reverse complement strand
TAAAAAATTGAAACGTAGAAATTTGACAATTTGAAATCAGAGCAAACGTTGCTATTCGTCAATTTTGCTTCATCATAATCTGGGCGCTGCAAAAGCAACTAGAGGTATAGCTCTCAAGCCTCCATTCCAAAATACTCTATGATTTCCCCTGCGTAAAAAATTATTGTGAAGTTCTATCACCACCGCTACCGCCATGCACAATGCTCACGACAGTTACTTCGTCACCCTCCTTAACTGATGCGTCTACTCCACCCATTATTGAGCAATCTATGCCATTTACAGCGATTATAATATTGTCCAAGTTGAGCTTTGCATGCTCAGCGGTATTCTTCTTTAGTAAGTCAATTACTTTGGATACCTTAATTACGGATTCTGTAATAGTAATCGAGTCCTCGCCAATTATTTTCTTGACCCCCCCCAATAGTCGAATTGTAATCAATGTTACACGTTATTTGGCTCCTTCTCTTCCGAATTCTCGTCCTCAACTTCAATATCTTCGTCGACCTCAGATTCAAGAATCTTCTCTTGAACTTTTTGCTTCCTTAGATAAGAGGTTATGTATCCCGCCACTCTGTTCCGGAGGACTTTGGATTTCGTGATTGCGATCTCCTGTAATGCCTTTTTGTTCTTTTCAAAATCTGAACCAAAACGATCCGGATATTTCTCCAATACTGCTGTAGATATTCTCTTTATTCGATCCATAAGATAGTAGCGTCTTTAGTTAATTGATAGACTATTTTAGCCTATCTTCCGATCCCATGATCTCAGATGTGAAGTGCTGGAGAACAAAATGCTCATTTTCAGCTTTCGTCTAAATCGGCAGAGAAGCCTAACATGCCACTGAACTCCTCTCAATTCGCTCTATCTTAACTATTTAATTGCCTTTAATACGAGGCGCGGGTACTTTTGCTTTAACCCTTCTACTAAACTTCTCTCTTTCTATGTCATCATTAATTTTTGTAAGTACATATTGACCAAGTGATCGGGCTAGTTTGCTTTTTTCATTAACCTTGTAACCTTTGCTTTCACGTTTCTTTCCGGTTTCTTCCAGCAGTCCCTTCTCAACCAATCCTGGGATCATTTTTCGCAAAGTGTCGATCGGAATACGTACTAACCGACTAATCTCATCCAGAGAATAGTCAAAGGGTTCGTTAATTATGAGAAAATCCAAAACCTTTGCTACAGCATTTCCGAAAATATCTTCAAGTGGTCGGGTTCCCACGTCACTGTTTGTGGTAGATTCCAACTTGGGTATAAAAACTAAAGAGCTCACTTATTTAAACTTGAGTTAAAGGCTGGCCATTTGCGATTAACACATTTAGTTTGATATATTATGATTAATTTGATTAATTTAAATAACAGCATGAGAATTTTTAGCTATCCTCCATGCTAGCTATCCAAGAATGGCAAAAATGGGTATTGAGGCAGTTAATCTGTGAAGGTATCCACAGAAGTATCCCTGAAAGCCAATTGTTTAGAGAAGCTGGAAGACATTACGACCCTAATTTTCGAGTCGCACTGCGATCCCTAATTGACGAAGGTATAATTATGGTTCTCGAATCACATCGTCAGAAGAAGTATCTAGTCAATTTCGAGATGATAGAAATCGCGCAAGATATGGTCAACTCGAACTCCAAATTAGACCGAATCAAAGCAATCCAGCCTTTTATGCCTGAACCAGAAGGCTTCGTCTATTGGTTTGAAAACAATCAAGAGGAACGAAAGTATCGTAGACAAAATATTTACAGATTCTACACAAGTAAGACCGACAAGATGGAATTCGCAGCGCAATTGATAACTCAGTCAATGTCACGTTCGAGAACGCTGTACATGGGTTCACTCAATAATTCTGGCTCTTACATTTATAAGATTTGGAGAGCAGCATTAGAGTTATCGGATAAAAGCGAGGATGGAACCTTCATCCTCCAAGATCTACAGGATAGGGAACGAGTCGCCTGTGGAAACAATCGACAAAGAGGCAAAATTGGAATCGCTATTTTCAAGAAACTCGGATACATTCAGGAGATAGGTACTAAAGGCAACTCTACTAGGTTTAAAATTAGCGGACGAAAACCATTCTCGGTGACGTTAGATGAAATTTTCACGTATTCTTCTTAAAATGATTGGAGTTAATACGAAATCCTAGAACATTGAATTCAGTTTAGTAGTTAGGCAAGATGGTGGCAAGAAAGTTAGCTAAAAATCAGCTACGTCCCGTCGACGTGAAGAAGAGTACAAAAATCTATTCGGGAAATATATCATTGAGAATTGACAAATACATTTTGAATGGCAAGATTATTGAAAAAGAGGTAGTCGATCATAGACATTCAGTGGGGATGATTCCTATAGATCATGATTCGTATGTCTATCTTGTCAAGCAGTACAGACACGCAACTGGCAAATATTTACTAGAGATTCCTGCAGGCAAAATCGAAAAAGGGGAATCTCCTGCTAGAGCTGCCTATCGAGAGTTAGCTGAAGAAATAGGCTACGTCGGAAGATTTTCTCTATTGACAACTTTTTATCTCGCCCCTGGCTACGATACGGAGCTAATGTACCTCTTTGTATGCACTGATTTGATAAATGTGCCACGGGGTAGACTCGATGACGACGAGAATATTTCTATAAAGAGGATGAAGATTGACACCGCGATTCGCAAATGCCTAAGAGGAGAGTTTCAAGATTGCAAGACTGTAGCAGGTCTTCTTGCCTATTCCGCGATTTTGGAGCGCCAGAAATTTGAGAAAAAGCAGTAAAGTACGTTTTCAGACCACAAATATTATCAATGATATATTGTTCTCTTCGTTGATCATTTTTTCCTTTCATAGATGCTATTGATCAAGTTAGCTAATTTGATATCATGGTCGCTAATGCCATTTACCGCATGTGTCATCAAGTCTATCGTAACAGTATTATACACATTAAACCATTCTGGATGATGATCCATCTTCTCGGCATGTAGGGCCACTTCAGTCATAAAAGTAAATGCCTCAACGAAATTTCTGAACTTCACTGATCGATGGAGCTTTGATTCTTTAAGGACCCAACCTTCTAGACTGGAAATTGCTGAATCTATCTCGCTTCCCGAAAGTTTATGGTACTTTTCTTGCTGATCATTTGACATACCAGTTAGTGGTAATTTGATACTATTAGGGGTTTTTCTTTTTTGGGCTTCTTACCGATTCGTTGAAATCCAACCAAGAAAGAATTGACTTTTGGTATCTCATATATGCACTACCAGATTAAGATATTTGTCAAACTTGCAAACCTTGAAATCAAATATTGGACACCAGAGCTAATATTATATCCGGCTAAAT
>JARBAV010000217.1 GCA_029237515.1 Nitrososphaerales archaeon | reverse complement strand
GTTGGATTTCCTGATTATTGATAAAGTATAAAGTTCTCACTTAAATAAAGTTCTCACTTAAATAAACATATATTCATAGTCCCTATTATTCGTAGTTTAAGAAGGGTAAGAAGATTTTGTTAATGGATAGAAGGTCATCACATATTCCCTTGTGCTTGGTGACAGTTTTTATTATACTTTCTTGGGTCACTGTTAGTCTCAACTCAGAGAATAGGTTGTTCCAACCTGCTAGCGCTCAGGACTTTAATGATACAAGAAATGGAATTCAGAACGGTACGGCAGAATCTACCATGCTAGCAGACAGAAGTTTAATAGTAAATCTTCTAGCAGTGGATTTAGAAAATAGACTCAATAAATCAGCTGCAATTCTTCAGATAACGGGCGAATTGCCGCAGCTAAAAAAAAACATCTCATACTAGTTCAATTAGTTCTGAGATACAGGGAATACCAAAGGATCTTGATATTGACAAAAGAAAAGTAGCGGATGATATTTTGTCATCTGATAAAGAACCTTCAGGTAATATTTTTCTTAATGCCAAATGGTGACATGTACATGGAGGAACCATATTCTCGTCAACAAAATCTTACTGGAAACAATTTTTCTTTTAGAGATTATTATAAAGGAGCTATCACTACAGGTGATCCCTATCTAGGAAACGTAGTTATAACTGCCACTACAGGTCTTCCTCAATCTTATCTCGCAGTACCACTATATTCCTCCCCCGAAGTTAATAATAAGACCTTATTAGGCATATGGTCGGGGGATTAAATCTGCCAGTTTTCAGTGGAACATTACAATCATTAAATCTAACAAATGGAGAACGAATTGTATTTGTAGATCAAAATGGTCAAAAATTCGCAGATTCAGATGAGATATCGTTTAGAATAAATCAAAATGAATCATTTGCTAATCTACAGGCCTTCAACATTGCATCACAGGAACAAAAAATAGGGTCAGTTGTGGAGATGTTAAATGGTACTAGAATGCTTGTTTTTTATGAACCTGTACAAATTTTTTCTACTACTTGGATCATTTTGTTACTAAAGCCATTATAATTTTATATTACTAATCAATTGTTAATTACTTATTTCAAATTAACAATCTCGTTCGGTACAAATTAACTGATTCCAAGGTATTTATTAAGAAACTTCATAAAGTTTATCCAAGTGCTTATGAAGATACAATTTGGATTTGATGATTCTGACCAATCAGTTGAAACTAATATTAAGGAACATGTGATATGGAAGAATGAAATTGTTATCGGTGCTGTCAGACAAGAAGTTATTGAAACTCAGATAATCACCAATTTGAGGGTCTTACAAAATAATTCATACTATTTTTTGCGTACGTTAGATGATATGATGGTAATGAATCAACACGGAGAGTCCCAGCATAGACGACACAAGATCCATTCTCAGAAATCCGTAATCTCGCATCGAAATGACACAAAAACTACTGTAGGTGATGTTGTTTTTGTTTATCGAGGCAAACCTGTTGTTGCTTTTAAACAAATAGTTGATCCTATTAGCCTTTTGAAACTTGCTAAGAACGCAAGGCTAAATCTGATATCTTTGCTAAAAACCGTAAAAGGAAATAACAGTTCGAGAGTAACTAAAAAACATATGGAAATATTTGGAGTATCAAATTCATATCCAGTAAAGAGGACCCATAATAGAAGTTTGGTTTCCTCTGAGCTTAAATGTACTAAATGTGGAGAACTTATTGTAAAGGACTCAAATTTCTGCATTTCATGTGGATATAAGGTATCATTTTTGTGTTTAGAATGCAATCATGAAAATCCTTCTGGTTCCTCTTTCTGCAATAATTGTGGATTTGCCTTAACGTGATTTCTTTATACCGGGCCAAAATTGGAACCAGGCATATCAATATTAGAGAACAAATGCAGGTTCTCAATAAGAGAATCAAAGCGGTCATTCGTTCGTAATTTGCATAATACATATGATCCAGTTGGGATTCGAACCCTGCATATGCTAAGGTTCTATCTTATATTTAGCCGTTCTATTATGCAGATGACTCATCGATAATCTCATGAAAGAACAAATTCTCATAAATATTCGATACCCTTACATTTAAATAACATATTGTTATTATACCAATTTGTAAGGGTAACAGTTCGTGGTATCTATAAAGAAGAAAAAAAGTAAAAAAGGGAATATATACTACTATTTACAACATACCGTTAGAAAAGGTAAGGCAGTGGAGTACAAAGAGCTCTATCTCGTCAATCAAATACCAAAAGATATAGATGAATTAAAAATTAAACTATTCAGAGAATCTTATAAAGAATTGTATGATTCAATTCAATTAATAAAAGAGAACTCTAAGAAGGAAATAAAAACGATGCCAAAATCCATGAGAGAAAAATCAATTGAATTATTCGCTACCAGATTTACTTATGATACTCAAAGAATTGAAGGTTCTACATTATCATTAAGAGATACTTCAAATCTGTTAGAAAGAGGAATTACTCCAAAAAATAAACCAATTGAAGATATTAAAGAAGCAGAAGCGCATAAAAAACTATTTTATAAAATACTAACGCATCAAAAAGATCTATCATATAACACAATTCTAGAGTGGCATGAATTACTTTTTAGAGAAACAAAAGCAGAAATAGCGGGGAGAATAAGGAAACACAGGGTAGGAATTTCCGGGAGCAAATTCATTCCACCATTACCTGTAGAAGTATATTTTCTGTTGATGGATTTTTTTAAATGGTATACCAAGAATCCGGAAAGATTGCATCCTATTGAGTTAGCAGCATTTGTTCATTTGAAATTTGTAACAATCCACCCATTTGGAGATGGAAATGGAAGAATAGCCAGACTAATGATGAATTCTGTTCTGAACAAAAAAGGATATCCGATGTTTAACATTTCATACGAAGGGAGGACATCTTATTACAATGCATTAGAAAGATCACAAATTAAAAAAGAATGGAATCATTTTCTGTTATGGTTTATTAAAAAATACATCGCTAGTAACAAAGACAATACCTTAAGAAAATAACACAACAAATTCGAAGATGATTCGCCCTTGAACGTTTTAATAGTTGTTGGACATACATACATCGGAGATAGAATATTGACAACGATTGGAGAATTAATGACCAACAAACTTCAGACTATCGAAGGATCTAATTCAGTTCAAGAGGCTGCAAAGAAAATGCGCGATAAAAATGTCAGCTCATTGGTAGTCGTGAATAGCACTAACAAACCAATTGGTATCATAACAGAGCGTGATCTAGTAAGGAAGGTCTGTGCCAATGATTCAAGTAGTAGAAAAACAAATGTTAAAGATATTTTGTC
>JARBAV010000216.1 GCA_029237515.1 Nitrososphaerales archaeon | reverse complement strand
TAATGCTTGAGCCTTTGACTTCATTCTCTCAGCCTTTTCCTCTACCCTATTCATCGCCATACCAACATCGGTCATTTCTTCGGATATTCCCGTGATACTTTCTTTGATTCTGACTTGTGCTTCGGCTGAAGAATATTGTGCCTTAATCACTTCTTTTTTAGATTTAAATTCTTCTACCTTGGCAGTTAACCTCTTTTCTGTTTGCTCTAACTTCTCCTGTTCTGCCTGCATCTCTGCGATCTGCCTGTCCAATCCTTGCATTTGGATAAGATTAGCATTCTTTCTCTGAAGAGCCAGTTTGGCAAGATCCTCTCTATCAGAATCAAGAGAACGCCTCGCTTGTTCATCCAGTGTTCTTATATTGTCCCATAGGCGCGCCTTCTGCATTTCCAGTCTTTTCTTTGATGTGACAACCTCAGCCATGTCCCTACGGAGCCGATTAACAAGCTCTCTTTGTTTTTCGTATGAATAATCAAGGGCCTGTCGCGGATCCTCGTATTTATCAACTAGGTAATTTACTTTTTGCTTGATAACTGTCGAAATCCTATTAAGTAATCCCAATTAGTTTCTATTAGCTACTTGAACAAAAATAATTATTAAATGTGACTAATCAAGCGCAAGAGAATGAATTCGATCATCTATAGTCATAGCCGAATCTCCGTCTCTCATGTTCATCAGGGGGACCTTCGTCATCTTTCTTCTTAAAGTAACCCCACCATAATAGAAAACCACCCCCTACTAACATCGCAATTACAAATTTTTCATTGTTGAGATAAGGGCTAAAGTACCTAGCAAATGCCGAATCAAACGGCGGATTCACTGATTCGGGCGCATAAGTAACAAGCACTATATTTCGGACAGCTATGATCATTGCCATTACGATAAAGAGCACCCCCATCGCAGACATCCAATTTCTGCCACGATTATTATTTTCTCTTTTAGTGAAGATCATTTCTAATGGGATTCAAGTCACCATTAATCCCGGATGTTTGATTTTGTTTCGTTTTGAGGCATTTAGCAACATGGGGGTCAATATTTCTGCTTGATAGCTCATCGATAACGGTCCCAGATAGATTGGTCGAAGTCCCTTAATCTCACTTATTAGTGAATTGATTGTTGATACATTGTTTTGGTCGTCACCGCATACGAAAGTGTCTACGGCCAGATTTTGTTTGACATCCTTCAATTTAACCTCTGCTATCGTGTGGAATGCTGAAACGATCCTCTCTCTGGGTCGAATATAATCTGAGACCAACTCAGCTGCAGATTTTACTCCTTCTTCTAGAGGCAAGTATGTAAACCCTTTATCCTCCCTTCGCATAGGTACTATGGGTGTTACGATGATGCAATTGGGACTAATTCTTTCAGAAATGGCGGAGCATGTGCTTTCGGTCGATTCATAAGGGATAGATAATATGACCAAGTCACAGAATTCTGAGAGCCGGACGTTCTCTTCACCACTGATACTTCCTGTCAAATTGCTTCCGTAAGCCTCTCTAGCCGAATTCATATATTGTGTTGCTGCTTCATTGGCTCTAGTTGCATCACGAGATCCAATGAAAATGTCGTGTTTCACGCACCAACGTAGTGCAAATCCCTCTCCCATTCCTCCTGTTCCGCCGACAATACCGATCTTCATCCTATTGAGATCCAACAGGCTCGAGTATGAAAACATTTTCTGGACCGTCTTCTTAAACTGGTTGCTATCATTATACGTTGATATGCATAGCAATGCATTTTAATAGGTAATAATGGACTACAATCTTGAAGATTTAGGTTGCCGTTGACGATTATGATGCGACATGGACAGGCAGAGAATAATGTAAATAAGATTTTGGTAGGGAGGCATGTTGAAGCACATCTGACAGAATATGGGAAGCGTCAGGTTGCAGACACAGCGATGTACTTGAAAGAGATACCAATAACCAGAATACTCGTTAGCCCAGTAATTAGGACGATCGAAACTGCGAAGATAGTATGTGAGATACTAGGCAGCAGTTATGAGATAGACGAACGGCTCTATGAAATAGAGTTAGGAAAACTAGTTGGCATGAATTATGAAGAGATAGTACAAAAATACGGCAATCTTTTCCTTAAATTTTATTCTGGAAATGATCCGACTTTGCTCAGTTACGGTGTGGAATCATTTACATCTGTAAAAAATCGTATAAACAACCTACTTGAAGAACTTGGGCACAAGTGCGAGGATGAAAATATCCTACTAATAACCCATCTTGATCCGATTAAAGCAGCGATATCGACTCTTTTAGATCTCAATCCAAAGTCCTTATACAGGTGGCATATACGTAACGCGTCATTAACTATACTGAGGCAAGAGAGCCAGATCTACTCATTATCTGCAGTAAATTTGATGAGTATCAACAGATATTTTGAAGAATAGAACGACTCGAAGAAATTCCAGTTACATCATCATCATCTTTACTATCAACTTCCTCAGCACAATTCGAGAAATCTCTAGAATGCCCGAATTGTTGATGTATAAGAGCATAATAAATTAAATAGTTTGAGACCGCAGTAGTTAACCTCCCAGATGGATGCATTCAGTAGGGCAAAATCGCGCATATTGGGACGTTGTAGTGATCCTATCCCTTTGAAACCACTACTCTTCTTTATACCACTTATTATCCTTGGGATTTTCTCAACTAACATTGCATATTCACATCTAGAACACCTTCCTCATTACAATGGGGGCTTCTCCGGGGTTGGTAAATATTACATATTTCAAGGCATGGAGCCCGACTACCCACGACCTGCAGAGCCGGCTGGAATTATTTTCAGCATTCAAGACAACAAAGGGAACGACATGACTAATGTTGTAACTATGGTTGAAATATATGATGAAAGATCTGGCGACCGCTTGGCAGCATTTCCTTGGACTAAGCACGAAATTGGAGATTTCAGGCTATATTACACATTTCCGCGAATTGGTAATTACATTCTGGTCGTGAGCGTGGTTGATGATTCACCTGCTAGTGAGAGCAGAATCGGCCTTTCTAGTCCTGCGAGAAGTACCCTTTTGGATAGATCTGATTGTGATTGTGAACGAGGTTTGATGAATATTTCTGTGACGAATACCTTTGGCACGATCTATTACAGCTCAATCTTCGTTGGAATTTTTATGGGCATTGCAGTTTTGGGAGCGGTTCTTGGCCTTATATTTCTTAAAAGAAGAAAGACAATCATGTCTGCAAATATGAAGGATAGGCAGGTCCTAAGGTATTGCATATTGTTCTTGGCGATGGCCTCAGGTTTTGTACATATAGCAGTCTTCCCTGGACACGCTTCTTTAAGAATTGAATATAGTATCTTCCTTTTTACCGCTGGAGCAGCGCAATTCGCATATGGAATAGTTTACGTATTAATTTCATTAAACGAATCCAAGATCCCAAACGATATAGCCTCTGTCCGAAAGCACTATCGGAAAACTGCGGTTTTGAACATGTTTGGCCTGATCGGCAGTTCTGTATTACTTGGCCTTTACCTTTATTCTGTGGTCCTTCCTCCTCCGCTATCTCCTAACAATGTTGCTGAACGGGTAGACATTGCGGGAGTACTTGCGAAATCGACCGAGGCTATATTGGTGGGAGGAGTTGTGTATCTCATGATATGGGAACGCCGAAGGTTTAGATCCGAGCTAGTCAGGTACCAGCAACATTCGAGAAGTCAATTGTGACGAGACCCGGTATTGATTTTGTAGAGATTATGAACCATCACTAATATTAGAAACCTTAATTTAGAAGTACGAGGCTAATGAGCTAACGAGTGAATCTGAAATGGTATCTAGATTAACAATATCTTGGACCATGATAGGATGCCTATCAATTATAGGTTATTTCTCCATTTTCGGTAGCAATTTCATTAATGTTTCTGCTCAGGAAGCTGAGGAGCTTATTGTAAGAAGAGTGGCCATATGGGATCTTTTCTATCAAGGTATGGTTGCGGCTTTTGTGGTAGGGGCGCTAGTACAAGGTACATTAATTTACATCTACTGGCGATTTAGAGAATCCAATCCCAAAAACAAACCGCGCACCGAGAAGAGGGAGGCATAGCAAGAAATGGGTCATGCTACCATAGAATGGATATATGTGGGTGCAGTAATATCAATTCTATGCTGGGTAGGCGCTTCTGCATGGAATGTAGAGCATGAAATTGAGGCTGCTCCCCCAGACGCGGAGACAATAAAAGTTACTGGGCAGCAATGGTTTTGGACTTTTGAGCATGAGGATGGGACAAAAGAAGTCGGAGAACTACACGTTGATCAGAATGTTCCCTACAGATTTGAAATTACGTCTCAAGACGTTATCCACGATTTCAATGTACCTGATTTCGTCATATTGATGGATGCCGTTCCGGGGAGAATTAACACCCTGTGGAATATATTTGATGTTCCAGGGGAATATTTGATTCAATGCAGGGAATATTGCGGATTGCTTCATTATAATATGAGGGCTAAACTGTTTGTCGAACCTGCCTCTGCAGAGTCGACAGAATCGCCAGCGTCAGCACCTACGACAGCGCCTGCACCCGCCGCCACATCACCATCAGGCACTTCAGGGAACCAGACTAATCAAACCGGCACTGCAGCAGGACCATCTGTTACTCTCACCATTCCAGAAGGTGCATCAGTGCAAGGGAATCCCGCCTATGATCCTGATCCATTGACAGTCAAGGCAGGAGACGTAGTGGAGGTATCAAATCAGGACACAGTTCCTCATACAGCTACAAGTGGTTCCGGACCAGAAGATCCTGAAT
>JARBAV010000215.1 GCA_029237515.1 Nitrososphaerales archaeon | reverse complement strand
AGGTCATTCTTCTTCTTCCGAATCGACAATCAGCAATAATAATGAATGAGCGCATATAAATAAATCTAAATTAATGACGGTGAGGGCATTGCATGCTACCTGAACAACAGAGATAGAGTGCCCTAGTGTGGGTGGATGCGGTCACTCTGCATTTGTAGTTAAAGCCAAAAATGCAATAGATTATAAGACTTGATTATGGGAAGCTTTACCTGGCGTGATTGAAGATGGAGACAGATTTCATGAAGTCGTTGCGCACGATAGAAAGCGATGGATTCAAGTGGATCGATCTCCCAAGGCCGACTAGACGTGAGATGGACGCACTTGGTAGGCTTTACTCTTTTCACGACCTGAACCTGGAAGATTCCCTATCAAAGACTCAGCTTCCAAAAGTTGAGAGACATACCAATTATATCTTTGTCATAGTCCACTTCCCGTCATGGGGCAAGGAGAGACACGTTCCTAGGGTCAGCCAGCTGTCAATGTTTTTAGGATCCAATTTTCTCGTAACCGTCCACCAGGGAGACCTCGAACCGTTGATGGACCTCTTTAAAATGTGTCAGGAGAATCCAAGCCAGAGAGAAAATTTGATGGGCAAAGAACCGGGCTATTTGCTTCATACGATCATAGATACCCTAGTAGACGATCTATTTCATATTTTGATGAAAGTTGTTGGAAATATAGACGATATTGAAGAGGGAGTATTCAACGAAAAGATGTCAGAAGCAAGAGAGATTTCGATATTGAGAAGAGAGATCACGATACTAAGACGTCTTATCCTTCCGATGAGGCGAATCGTATTGGAACTGTCTCGCGATATTCAACGCTTTTCCAAAGAGGATCTGACACCGTACTTTTACGATGTCAAGGATCACATAGAAAAAGTTCTGGAGACTCTGGATGAATCAAAGGAAACAATCGAGATATACAAAGATACAGATTTCATGTTAAGTTCAGAAAAATCAAACAGAATTTTATCTATTCTTACCATTCTCTTTACGCTCTCTATTCCCGTGACAATAATAAGCACCTTTTATGGGATGAACCTGCCATTACCCGGAGACAATAACAATCCCGCATTGCGGATCTTTGGAAATTATACTACGCTCATAATACTGTTGATAGGCGCAGTCACAAGCACAACTCTTCTGCTATGGTACTTTAGACGGGAGGGATGGATATCAATCGGAATCCACAGGCATATGCATTGACCCCCAGACAGTCAACCCGTTATTTGCAGCCCTTTAAAGAATGGTTCAAATAGTCACGCATTGTGAAAATTTAATGGTTCTTCATATCTATCCCAAGAATACCCGCGTCTGCCCAATTTTCTCCCTCTACTTCATAAATGAGTATTCTGATATTCTCCTTTTTTGTCTTAAAGGATACGAGCGGACTCTTCAGTAATTACTTGAACAAGTTCTCTCTTCTGCTCTATCGTTCTACCTTTGCTCAACGTTATTTGAATGACTGGCAGTTCTGACTAACACCCGTATTCAACTTGAGCTGAATAGTAATGTAAATTTTTTTGCTAGCCAAATATTTAGTTGAACTTTCTACATGGCAAATAAAACAAGATTTTGACTATCACCGGCATAGTCAACTTTTAATGTACCGCCTTTTAGATTCGCCGATTTAATTCAGTAATGAATTCATCTAGGTGATCCTTTGGGATAACTGCACCGGATGCTTTGTCATGTCCTCCACCACTTCCTCCAAAATTAGCGGCAATCTCGTTGACTAGCCTTCCCAGATGAGCCTCACATTCCTTTGAGGCTCTAATTGAAATGACGAAGGAATTTATTTCATCACGGGGCTTATATACAAGCGCTACTGGACGGCCTGAAATACCAAGTACAAAATTTACTATCACACTTGCAGTCAGATCAAGGTCATTTCTTACGTATGCTAACTTTCTTTTGCGAACGATCGAACCTTCCAATGACTTTACGGCTTCAGAGACGCGAATAGCATATTTTTCCGCCATCATAAATCCTCCCTCTATGTCATGTGGAAATTTGTTCTCTGAGATAGATTCGACTATTTTCAAGAGAAATTTCTCATCGTGCTGGTTGGAGGAAATCATGTAAGATAGAGCAGTAGATTCGAGCATTAGAAAGTGCCTATCGAATCTTGATACGAGCAAAGATGCTATGGGTCGCTGTTCTAGGTAGTCAGTGAGGGCACCTGCAGCAGCATAAAAGGAAGAATATGAATTGAGCTTACTCTTGTATCGTTGGTAAACTTGAACACTTGTGCATTCGTCTGTGGAATGAACAAGAGTAACACCTGCTTTTCGTAATTCAGCCTTAATGTCTTCACCTACATCATGATGGTCAATGTATTCAACCTTGTATCCATTTGATACTATTTCCCCTAGAACATGTACAAATGAAGATTCATTTTTCTTGTTAAGACCGAGATCACAAATTATCAGTTTTTTGTTCTTACTTGACCGCTTCGCGGAGACCGTCTTACCAGTAGTAGTAGAAGTAACAAAACCAGCAGTCGTATCATTCTCGCCGCTTGCGCTACTTGATGCTGCTTTAGTGATCTCTGTGCCCGAAGATTTACCGTGAGTAGCTTCTGTTGCTGTTGAAGAGGATATTAAATAGGAAACTCTATTGAGAGCTCTTATGAGATTGGAATAGTCAAGTAGGATAACGTAGCACTCTTTGAATGCAGACTTTACAAGGGCCGCAGAAGAGAGACCATCGACATCTTCCCTGTGCGAAAGACATATGACAGAAGGAATTGCGCCTTCAAAATGAATTTCCTGATTCTTCGAAAAATTGCGCAAGTTCTTTGATTGAGACTTTGGTCTTCTTCCTTCACTCTCCGACCTACTTTTATGAATACTACTAATACTGCTACTAGCAGCAAGACCATCTTTTTTATTCTCATCAGGAACAATGCCAGCAGCAAGCATGGACGTCAAATTTGAAGCCTCAGTCATGGATTTTCGTACCCCGAAACGCATCCGCTGAACCAAACACCGCCGGCAAAAAAGGCGTTGAAATAGGACCGAGCATATGAATTTGCATGAACGCTGTTTCTAAATCTTGTGAGCATCGAAGGCAGGAATAAAGACGACACTGAAATCATAGGTGGTAATATAGAAAGTAGACAGCTTACCTTCTCAACCCCGAGTTCCGGATTATTGAGATGAAATAAAGACGAATTTAGAAACAAAAACAACAGATCAGCAGATTTAACGCTCCCCTAAATATTTGTAGCGTTCAAACGACTATGTTTCAACTGAGGCAATTGTCCACTCCAAATGTACATCAAATGTACACAATATCAAATCAGCAACAGACACTCACTACTTCATCTAAAAAACAATCATTTTTCATTTATTCTACGAAATCACCTGAAAAAATTCACCATCGCGCATAGGAAAAGTCAATTTAAGACAGACTTAAAATTCATTGAATAATTCATTCACATGTCCTTTACAACCACATAGCTATTAGAGTTCTTTACGCAGTGCGTACACTACTTTATTTGGTGAATTCTTCCTTCTTACACTTGAAGTCCAGATTCTATCTATCGATTCCTCTGAAGGGATATTGATGAACAAAGGCCAACCTTGTATCTTGGACAACAAAGATGTTGATAACGGCAAAGAAGATGTGTCCATGAGTCATAAACAAATACTAACGCGCGAGCGCGCGTGCATATGTTCAAGAAACATGTTAACGCATCAGCACATACATCTCCGCGCCAATTCACTCTTTATCGCTTATTCTCATACATCAATTTGCTCAGTTGGATACAAGTTCTTGCTAACTTTTTTCAGAAAGTCGAAGGTTGGATGCCTTGGGCTATTGGTAATGGCAGGCT
>JARBAV010000214.1 GCA_029237515.1 Nitrososphaerales archaeon | reverse complement strand
TGGCCGAACTGAACATTCGGGGCATATAAGGAGCAACCTTTCAACAGCGTAGACAAGGTTAAAATCGCATGGTCGCAAATAGTTGTGATATCGTGTTCCTAAAGAGAGATAAGAATAGTAAAAAATGGAAAATTGAATACGACGAGACGATCTACAAGATTTACGATAGGAACAATGATTTAGCAGGATACTTTTTCCCCAACTATGGAATTGTAACTGATCAGAAGTCTAAAAGTGAGATGGGGGAGGAGGACGAGGAAATCATCATTGAGGCTATGAATCAGGAGCATAAAGTGGTCCATGGAGGTGAGGTACTTGTTCCATTAGTTAAACTTGATCTACTTGACATAGAAGACGAACAAATAGATTTAGATTCTGCACGTGAGAGGATGGAAGAAGTATTGAAAAGGATGGATGCATGGAAGACTTGGATGAGATCTAATTCGAGCAGGTTTAATATAACAGGAAATGGAATTTACACCTCTAGGGAAGACAGAAACATGCTGTCCATCGCCCTCCTCTTTGATAGTAAGTTTGTTTTACATGAAAAGGAAATTGGGCTCCAGTTAAATCAGATTCTTGACAGCTTAAGTGAATGCGGACTGTTATGATAAAATGATTGTAGCTTTGCAATAGCACACGTATTGAACAACAAGTTAGTTGATCGAATTTCATCGCCTTCTCTCGAATTTGGTTTAGCTAGGGTTCGACTGACTTTCATTTTGGAGTTCTTTATCCAATTCTAAAATAGCTGTAATATAGCAGCGAGGGCAGACTGGAATTGTAGTGCCAAGCTTTTTCTCGAGTTCGTAGTCCATGAACTTCTCTTCCCCGCAGCTATAACATATTCGGGCTCGGATTTTACTCACTGCTAATACCAACCTACTGAATTCTTTGAATTATATCTTTTTCAACAAGAACTTACAGTAGATAATTACGTAGTGACACATCAGAATCCCCATTCTTCATTCGTACTGTCCCTGCGTAGAAGTCCCGATAGTTTCGGTAACACTGTCACCCTTGGAAGTCTGATACCCTGATATTCTTTCTAAAGGGATATTGATAAGATGAGTTAGCATCAATTTCGATTCGGTTATCAAGGTCTACTCATTCGCTGGTTTGAGTAGAACATCATACCCCTAATAATAATTTGGAATTTGATTTTTGTTTCTAATGCAATTAAAATTAGTAGTGCTAGATTCTACAACTTTAAAGTATACCCATTGATTTTCTAACTTAATGAGTGCCGCATCTAGCCACGATTTATTATTTTAGACAAGATCGCTATGCACAACCTAAATTGGTCTAAAATTACAAATGGTAACAGATACTCTAATCTCCGTATTTGACTTACTTGACAAGGGAATTGTTTGTAATGCTCCTAATGATCAATTGATAATGCATAAAGGCCGCTTACCCCATAAGCTATACCTATCAACAGTCGAGAGACCAATGGAGCAAGGTCAGTTGAATTTTGAAGTATCGCATAATTGATAATCAATGCTAGAGGTATGAATGAGATCGACAAAATGCCCACTAGATATTGCTCCTTGTTTGACACATTGTTATATTTCCGTAGCAGACTGTAGGTGCAAATGTTCCCTGCCCCAATCCCCAATAGGACCAGGTATGGATACATGAATTGAAAGATAGGTATCATTGCGAAAGGGCCTGCCCAACAAATGCCGTTTACCAATTTTGCGCTCATGGGCCAGGAAAAACTGTTTTTCATCCTATGCCGTAATAGGAGCAAATCGTAACGGAAATGAAATACTAGAATAAGAGTAATAATGGCAAAAATTGCCCACCAGATCGCTGAAGCAGCATACGGGGTCAGGTTGTACGGTAGGGTCATCCAGTCAGCAATTGTTGCAGAAGTGATGGCGACAAAAATGATGAGGAATAGAATCGCGAGCGATCTCCTCCCCTCCTTAGTTGGACGAAATTGATCAGTGGTCAGTGGTCGAGATCTATTTTGTGCTTAATAATAATGTATAGTATTGTGAGAAAATCCTAATGATAAGAATTTGTTCAAGGTTAACGACATGAGCGACCAATAGCGAGGTCAACAACACAGGAAAGAGAGAAGTCTTCCAGGAATGATGTGGATGAAGTACGATATGGTCATAACGTGACCTTGCAGCAAAAATAACGGGCTCTATACTGTAACTTTCTTCTACAAGTCAAAATTCGTCACAACCAAATCAAGAATAAAAAATATATGGTGTATCCATCGTACCCGAGTCCTAACTTTATGTATTCCATATTGTCGAACAAGTCGTACATGGAACATTTTCGTTCAGCTAGATGCCATAAATATTGAAAGCATTTCCATGTGAATGTATTAAAAGATGAGATAATAAGGAGAAATGCTTAGCACTTATCGTAACTGAAGCCTCTGAATAATTTAGGATTCTAGGTGCACATGATGTATGTTACGATACTACCATCCATAGATTAATACGGGGCTACAAGGAGGTTTAGAAGGAGGAAAGATAATGAAATGGAATGGAGAGAAATAGACACTATGTTGGTATCAAAATGCATCCAATTCGTTGAAAAGGAGATCAGTGACGGAAAATTGGAGGCGTCTCGCTTCGTACCCGTGCCTGAATTAAAGGAATCACAGGCTTTTGCATTCTATAAGGCATGGAGAGTACACCTTGTAGACAGAATGATAGAGGAATCCGATAAGAATCTCTCAAAAAAATTTTCTAATCCGACGAAAGAATTGGAAGACGATATTAGGTATTTCAAGAACGTACAAGAGAAGGAGCGGGCAGCAAGAACTGATTATGATGACTATTAGACTCCCAATAACTGTTGAAAAACACCAGATCCAGATGGCATAAGCTACCGGTAAAGCGGGCTTCAAGAATGGATGAGGCATAAACAAAGGTTGCCGACTACTACCTGTGATGTCAAGGGCGAACATTGCAACAATTGTACTTGTATTCGAAATGAGGCTAGTTTACCGGAACTCAGTTAACCGGAAGAACATGAACAGGTATGAACGTAAGGCTGTTTCTGTCCGGAAGGAATTCCATTAACCTAAGCAGGCTCTCAGTTTTGGAAAATGGTACAAAATGACTTGATGCCTGACGACAAGAAAAGAGAAATCGCAGTTATACATCAGCTATTTTTAAGGATCGTAAGCAAAATTACTTAGAACTAAGGAGGGGAAGAACTTGGCAGTGCATTGCTGGTAGATGCTATTAAGTGCCACCTATGAAAACATACTAGGATCTCTTTGAATAAAGTTAAATGATGGCTGAACCAACCAAAAATATATGACATGACTCCTCGATCCTAGTTTGAGATATTAACTTATAATTTTGCTAAATAAAGAATCTTTTCATTATCTGTGGCATATTAAGCCTAGCTACATCCTTGTCACTCAAAACCTCTGGATGCTTGGTCCGCAGATGTCGCAATGCAAACCTTACCTGATCATTGCACAATTTGCAGCGTGCCTTCGCAAACATACACTACATAAATATCATGCTCATACAGATAACCTTTACCTAGCTTCAACCATTCACCTTATGGGGGCCCGAGATTAAATATTACGATCGATCTACTATTACCTTGAGATGAAATGACAAATATATTAGATGTCTGCAGTTGTTTTTTTCGTGAAAAATTCGCAACATAAATGTCTTGTTCCCCCTTCCTTGTGGGCTTAGGCTATTTTACTCACTAAGGCGATTTATAGGAATGATTCGGTTAGCGAACCGAACTTATACTACACAGATTATGAACAACCACCAACCATACTTACCAATTCTTTGAATCATACATTAAGAAATGGATAACCTAAAGGAAAATTAACACTAAATCAATAAATTTGTTTTTTTCTAATTCTCGCTCGTGTCAATTTTTATATTCATTCAATACGGCAATAGTAATTAAATTAAAACTATGCTTAAACCAAATAGGGTACTTCATATCAAAAATATTATTGTCGAGATTGTCATCGTAATTAGTACATGCATTTTTGCTATGGTATTGGCTAATTTAGATACAAAAGGAGCATTGTTTCCGACAGCACTCGCTGAGCAAGGATTGAGAATTGAATACAGCATTTATACAATGTCAGTTTAAGAATAGTACATACTTTATTTTAATTTCAGTGTGGGATTATATGACTATAATGAGACCTATACCTAGTGCACTGGTCAAGTTTAAAACACCCTTATTTGGCACAATAACAAATACCTTGGATCTAGGTGGAAAAACAGTGATATCGCTGTCATCGGAAAAAAACAACAACAGGAGAGCTGTATGACGCCATTAATTTCCCAGCGCTACTCAATAGAAGCAACAACCAAAGGATTAGTTGGACAGGGGATTTGTGCAGCATCTTAGCGATTGTGCCAAAGTATACATAAGAAGTCACCCTCGAAGATAAAAAAAAGGGGGCTTTTGTAATCTTAGCTGGCGCAGGTCACAAATTAACTCTCACAGAATACCTTGGTAGGTCCATTTCTTGAAATAAAACCGGCTTTACTGAAGATGATATGAATTCTATATCCGAACGCAAGCTTGGTTCCTATGCATGAAAAATTATCTTGAATGCTTTGTGTTCCAATGGTGAACGAAGGCGTTGACGTCATCCTCCAGTCTTGTCCTAGATCTAAGAATAAAAGATTTACCAAAACTCCATCCCAATCGATCGCATTCTTTGCAAGTCTGTTCATATGAAGAGGAGTAACCATGTGCTTCACCTATGATACATTTAGAAGGAGAATCCAATTCAAAATACCATTTAAACCAAACTGGAGATAATGGGACAGGAAGCCGTCTCTCTTTACCAAATAGCCTTTCGAACCAATTTGGTGAGATATCTTTCAGTGTGAGGGATTTTTCAGTTTCTGCCTGACTACTGGCTTTTTTAACTTCTCGCTGGACCGTCGTATTTACCATCATAGTCTTGATATAGAACCGGTCGTAGATGAATCTTTCTTCCGCTAACATCAAATTCTGGGCTTTGCCGGAGTGGACGCTTTAGAAAGGAATTATTTACAGTTCAAATGGGCTAAGAAAACCCGCATCTAATTCACAATCAAAGATTTAGCATGTCGTCAATGCGTTGCAATAAC
>JARBAV010000213.1 GCA_029237515.1 Nitrososphaerales archaeon | reverse complement strand
TTAAGTAGATTTAACCCATTATACCCAAAGGAAAACAGAACTAGACCCTTAGTCTTATGTAGGCAATTCATGGTCTACCCAAAGACATTAGGAGACTTTGAAGATGATGCGAGTGCTTGATCTTGTTGGAAGGATTCTTACACACGGAAATCATGTAGAAGTCAAGAAATCTAATCAAGGATTAATGTTAATAGTTAGACCCCAAAAGGTTCTTTCTCGTGACATAGGCGGCTTAATAAGAGAGGGCGGCTTTAAGCTTCAGCGATGCTATAGCGAGCCAGGTGGAAAAGCAGTACTCGTCTTCTTAAACGACCGAGTTAACGATGGTGAATATGCCCAATTTGGCTAGGTAGTTAGGTAAGCAGTTTTTTATCTTATTGCTGCAAGTATACTTTACTGATACCAACTCGCAAGAGTTAACATGATGTTTCTGTATTTTATTATCATACTGATACAGCTAATTTAATTATAAAAAGGAAAAGAAATTGAAGTGTGATAACAACTATAATAACAGGAGCATTCCCTACGAGCCTCATTATGTCCTTAAAGGAGCTTCTTAATCTCTTCCATCGAAGCATTGGTCTTGAAACCAGTAGGTCTAAATGAGGTTCTGCTTCCGCAAAATCCTCCCTGAGCAATTCGTTCAAGAATAGTGTTCATTGGGGGAGGGCTTGTCTTCAATGCAGAGCCAACTTCATCAATTGTATAGTAGTAGGGTTGGTCATCTAACTCCAAGCTAGCTAAATGTAGCAGTTGAAATATTTGACGAAAGGTCTTTTGAGATGAAATTTGGATTGAGCTCTCTAAGCATGGTAATCGCGATGGTGGTGGTAGCGACCATTTTGAATAATATTCGCTAAGCATATGTTCATTTGATATTATATCACTGTGGTAGTCCTTGGAGGGTGGCACAAGGACATCCCGATTTGATACATAGCTTCCGGCACCATAATTATTATTTCCGTCAATATATAATACATCAGAAATAAGTTGTTTATTAAATATCGGTTTAATCCATAGAGGACCGGCAATGTGTATTTTTCTTTCATTCTTATTATTCCTGTCATTGCCCCCGCAGATATTACACAAAAGTGGTAATTGAAACGTAAATGGATGCGTTCTTCTGTCGCCACAGTTGAAGCAGTGGGTGATATAGCCTAAGTTATCAGATAATTTGTTAGCTTCGTTACTACTCACCCAAACCCTTACATAGACACGGGAATAATGACGATGGGAATGGGCAAATACAGGTTCTATTGAAAGATCCATCCTTCCGGCTACTAATCCTAGAAAGGATATCAGAATTCGAACAGCAATTTCATTTGAATAATTGCAGTTTATGGGGTTACTATAATACTTTCTGAAACAGACCTTTGGATATTTTCCAAATAGTACAGCAGTATCCGTTGCAGTAACAGAAACCAGTCCACCGTCTGTTACTGCCCTTAATAGGGAATCTGCATATTGGGAAGGGCTGCCAAAGGGGTCAAGGTCAACGATCACATATCTTTCCTTTTTAATGGAATTACGGGCGTTTAGAAATACGTGTATGTCATTCTCAAAGTATAAACATTTGTCAGCGACATTATTAATCCTAGCTGATTCCCTGGCGGCTCTTATTGCTATTGGGTTGAGATCATTAAGGATCACCTTATCAATACACGGAGTCTCCTTAGCTACTCTAATGGATCTAGCACCGACACCACTGAATGCATCCGCGAGGGTAATTTGACCATTCTTGAACTGATTTGAATATATTCTGATAAAAGAAGTGTAGATCAGGATTGATATGTCTCTGCTGAGCCTTGCGGCCGGGTTGAAGAATGCTGGTGTCCTCGGAGGAACTTTTGTCCGAAGAGATTCTTTAGGAACAAGAAGAGCAGTACTTCCTTCGTAGGTTGGAATGAATTCTTCAGTTAGTTGTCTGTCTATTTCATTATTGGGGTTGTCACTTTCGTCAATGAATCGGCCAAATTCATCGTATGACAATACTCTTCAAATCCCCCATCCTTTAAATTTACAATCTAGCTCAACATATGGTATATTACATGTTTCGAAAAGTTGCAGGTGTCAAATAAATGAGTGAGGGTAGGTGGGAGAAGGCAGAGGGTTCAAACCCTGGTATACAATTAGTGACACAGGTAATGGTATTAGATGGTAGCCATAGAAATTCGATAAATTGTTAGATGGTTATTTTGATTTGAAACTAGGCGAGCTTGCACGAGCAAGCAGTCTAATTTGGCGACCGATGTATAAATCAGGGTAACAGTTGATTTAATCCTTCGACGAAATCAGGAAGATGTACTATTTGGATGAAAACTATAAGTAAGAAGGCGCATTGTCCTACTTACAATAACAAGTGACTAGGCAGATAAAAGGACCTATAGTTGATAGTCATTATCATTATCATTTAGGAGTGAAGATTGATCAGATTTCAAAGCTTGGTGTAGTTTCAGCTAAAGTAGGAAATCAGACTAACAGAATTCTTGGAGGTGTGGATGAAGCTGGGAGAGGAGCAGTGATTGGTCCGATGGTTGTTGCGGGCGTAAGTTTTAGAGAAAAAGACATGCGTGAGCTGAAACGGATTGGAGTAAAAGATTCAAAAGAGCTTTCTAGAAAAGAAAGAGCTGAAAAATATGGACAGATTGTCGGCATAGCAAAATCGATCTGTGTTTATGTAGTACAAACTACAGAGATAGATGATCATGTTACTCTTAATAGACTAAACAATCTGGAAGCCCTGGCCATGGCTCAGGTTATCGATAACATGAAGGCTGATAGCATATTTGTAGATTGTTGTGATGTGAACCAAGAAAAATTCAAAGCAAATATTCTATGCAACCTCAAGAGAAGAATTCGAATAAGAAATGGGAAGCTCACTATTTTTTCATTTCATCACGCAGATAGTTTGCATCTGGCTGTTTCAGCAGCTTCAATAGTTGCCAAGGTAATCCGAGAAGAAGAACTTGGTAGTATTAAGAAGCTTCATCATGGAATTGGTAGCGGATACCCATCGGATAAGAAGACGGCTGGCTTCATTAAATCTTGGATTGAGGAAGTTGGAGTAGCTCCCCCGTTCGTCAGAAATTCTTGGTTACCAGTGAAGAAGTTACTCAGAGAACGAGTACAAAGACATCTTGTGCTCAGTCTGGAGTCTCATAAATTAGTTTAATAAGGTACTGCAGTATGAAGCAAGATTTTATCTATTTTAGTCTATCTTCTTGTGCCGACGTACGCACGCACCCTCCTACTTCGAATACACTGCATAAATCATCCCATGGTCCTTATCAAATGGTTCAAGGTCAATGATCTGCTGTATGATGAACCCGTTTGATTCAAGTTTCTTCGCTTCTTCCTGTATTACTACTCTTGGGTCTTTGACCACATCTATACTTCTAGATTTTACAACCAGGAGTAACACTCCTCCCTTTTCCAGATATACCTTGCAGTTCTCGATAGCAATATCAGTCTGATCAGGTTGGGCAATATCACAGTATACTGTTTGTACGGTCCCAAATATAGAATAGTACGATTTTGGCCTGCGACCATCTTCAACAATTGGGATTACATTATACCTCCTCGTTGCGACATTTTCTAAAAGCTCTCGTGCAACCCTAACGGCAGGTTCTACAGCGAAAAGGATACCTTCATTTCCGATAATATCAGATATATGACTTACAGTAGTACCTGTTGAAGCGCCTAGATATAATACCCTAGAACCAACTCCGAAGGGAAAATCCCGCATTCCTTTCTGGATAGCAGCAGCTAACTTGCTCCTATATACATCCCATTGTCTGAATTCCTTATGATTGTCCCGAATGAGCCGCTCACCGTATACGGTGTTCCCTTCATCTAAATTTGGTGTGGCAAGGCATTTTTGTCCATCAACGTATACCCATATCTTACTGTCACTGTTCAAATTATCCGAACTCCGTTGTCAAGATACTCTGATAGACCGGTGGAATAATTTTGAAACAGCATATGTGTCTTGTTCAAACATTTTTAGTCTTGCCTCCTCTTTTTTTTCTTATTGCTTCTAAATTTTGTTCCCCTGCCATAGCCTCCTCCTCTATCATCAGAATATCTACCTCCCTTTCCTCTTCCTTTACCTCCACCTCCAACTCGTCGTCCTCTAGGTCCCGGGCCGAACCTGTTAAAGGGCCGGCTTCTAAAGTTTCGGCTAGGTCGTTCTGGTGGGGGTTGACTATACTTCTGTTGAATTTCATTTATTCTAAGTTTTAATTTGTCGGAAAGAGAGACGTCTTTTTCACCTGTTCGGTAAAGGTCAATTCTGGCAGCGATCGAGGCTTTGGATGCAACAGATCTTGCTATCTTTCCTCTCTGCCACCTTGGTGCAGAATGGATGAGTGGATGCTGAAAAAGGATACCATGCTTTGGGGTACTAGATCCTGTTTTTAACGATCTAAACAGGGCCTTCTCCGCACCTAGAACTTGAACTGTGCTGGATGAAAGATGCGCAAACCTTTCAAGACTTCCAGCCTTAGCTATCATCCTAGCTCCTACCAAAGGGCTCAAAAGCTCCTTTGTATTTGGCGCAATGAGCTCCATCGTGTTTTCAATGTGATCTGCGATAATTCTTCTAAGCTCTGTCTGAAGAATCACCTGGTATGCTAGCTGCTTTATAATTGCTAGGTTTTCCGAGGTGATATCTCCGCCTCTGCTCCTTTGAGCAGCTTGAAGTACAATCTGTCTCCTCTTTTCGTCCAATCCCAATCTTTCAAGAAGATTACCTGTTATGCTAGTCCTAAACCCTGCTTCTCTAACTATATTTGCGTAGAGGGATATGCTCTGGATCAAATTATCGAGCTCAGGAAAATGCAGACCATACCATTCTCTCATTCTTGTCCCGATGGTGTTAATTATCTTGTCAAGCTCATCCAATCCACTGACGGCTTGTATGACATGCAGGTCAAGCTGCTCTGATGTTTCCTTTATTTTAGATGAGGATAAATCGATGGCGAATTTACGCAGCTCACGCTGCGCCTGAGTCGTATTAGTAACAAACCCAGCCTTTTCTAGAATAGAATCCTGATCGATATCAGAGCTGATTCAAAATAAGAAGATGCATACTGCTCATAAAGATCTTTTCGTTCTGATTTGTTGAGATAATTCACCTAAATGCGTAGTAGAAAGTTTGTTGCAAGTAATCAAAGCTAAACCGAGTACATTATTCCACCGGACACTATCGGAACGGAATCCACGTTTGCAATTTCCTTTATCCTGGCTATCAGTGCATTAAACCAGAGGCTATCAATCCCCTGGCTCCATATTGTTATTTTTTTGTAGTCTCGCTTAACACCGTCGTTAAAAAATCCGTTACAATCCTCTACAGTGATATTGTTGTATTTTTGACTTATCTCATCAATCAATTGTTCGGCCTCATTTACCA
>JARBAV010000212.1 GCA_029237515.1 Nitrososphaerales archaeon | reverse complement strand
TGTCGACGCCAATGACACTTTATATCTGACCTATATTATGACCAGTAACAACAAAACTAATCTCTATTTAACACAGTCAAATGATTATGGGAAGTCATTTTCTGAACCTGTAAGAGTGAATACTAATGATAATGAGAGTGTTACATCAGGTCAGTATAGCACTATGCCCTTAAAAGCAGGACCCAATGGTGAGATCTATGTAGTCTGGCAATTTCATGATTCTTCTCCTGCAGCCTTAAAGGACTATTTACCTGGCGAATACCCTCCATCATATCTGAAATTTGCTAGGTCAACTGACGGAGGGAAAACATTTGAACAGGAAATTACCCTGGCACAAAATGAAACAAAGAGTGAAAAAGCATTTCAATCTCTGGCCGTTACCTCTAATAATACCCTATACATACCATTTCTTGATAGTGCTGCTAGTTTTAGTATTGGCTATCCCTCGTCAATTAAGATGCTTCAGTCAAATGATGGAGGTAAAAGCTTTGAACATAGTAAATTGATAGATCTTAACGCTTGTGTTTGTTGTCCTACTGATAGTGTAGTTGATGATAGTGATGCTTTATACGTTCTTTGGAGAAAAACTTATAATAATACACTAGCTAATGATGAAGCAAATAGAATAATTCGTGATGTAGCCATAACCCAGTCGATTGATGGAGGTAACTCATTTTCAGAGCCCACTAAGGTTGCTGATGATAATTGGATTTTTCCTTACTGTCCTGATGCAGGTCCGTCCATGGCTTTTGATAGCACTGGAAGATTGCATGTGATTTGGGCCACAGGAAAGATGGGATCTCCTGGCTATTATTACACCTACTCTGATGATAAAGGATTAACCTTTAACAAACCTGTTTTACTCCTTACTGACGAATGGGTCCCTCTTCGCTCATCCCATTTGTCGGCAGATGGTAATGATATTGTATGGGGCACTTGGACAGACAGACGCTTCGATCCCTCTGTAATCGTTGTAGTTACCATTGATCGAGACGGAAGTAATTTTGTGATTAATAATATTGGAAAAGGCGGCGATCATCCTATAATTGATTCTGGCAAGAGTATGTCGGCCATAGCGTGGGATACTGAAAAGGGAGTCAATGCATACATAATGAGTGAACCAAAAGATACATGATAAAATTGATTCAGAACACATCCAGTACTGCAAGATCATCTTGTTTACGCTGTCTACTAGTCCTTGATCATCATCATCATAAATATCGACCTGCGTCTTCATCATCACTATATCAATCATCAGAACCTATTTTCAATGGATATTGCTAAATTGCTATACATACTCTTAGGAATTCTGGTTATTACAGTCTATGTGTTAGTTGACCCTTCTATTCCAGACAATTTATACTCTCAAATTCCAGGAGTGAACCAAGTAGTAGCTCAATCTCCTAAAGATGTAATAAATAGCAGTCTTTCTAATGCAAACATCTTTGAAGTTGCAAACGCAAGTTATCCTACCGTACACATCGATCCTTTATCAAATTCAATTTATCTAGCCTATCTCAAAACATTCGAAAATGGATCTGCTGATGTATATCTTTCCAGATCTCAGGATCATGGAGAGAAGTTTACGGAACCAGTTAAAGTCAATAGTATTGGGAAAGCATCTATACCCGATTTCCCTCCCTACAAGACGGTAGGTTCGGGGGAGCAAAGGTATATAGAATTTGGAGATGTTCAAGTGCCTATTGGAGTTGGGGGAGAGATCAAGGAAAAATATTCTCCCATAAGAGTCGCAACAGGGAATGACAATAAAACCCTGTATGTGGTATGGAAGAGCACCGATTTTTCAAGAAGCCTAATTGATGGGGGCTATTCGTTTGGAAAATCGAATATCACATTGGCAAAATCTACCGACGGTGGAAATTCATTCCAGGAAGTATTAATCAATGATGATAACAACAGTAGTTCAGAAAACTTTTTTGATATTTCTTTGGACGATAATAACAATATATATTTGACTTGGATAAACTCTTCGTTCTCTGATATTCAGTATGGTGCGGACTCTCCATTAAATGTTA
>JARBAV010000211.1 GCA_029237515.1 Nitrososphaerales archaeon | reverse complement strand
TTCGCCTCTAGCCGTTATTGTTAATAAATTCTAGGTACATTTAACAATTTTATAAATAAATTCGAATACATATTCTGTCCTAACTTACTTTCAGAATTATTTATGTAAGGACGAATTAACCAAACTATTACTTTCTTAGTTAAGGCGATGTCAAAGCAAATTTCTTATCGGGGGAGTCATCAATATTGAGATTTCAAGAATATGGGTTTTAGGTACAATGGCAAGTAATACCGATTAGAACGAGAAGTCAAATCCCGCTTGTCATCTCAAGGAAGTCAATGATGATTTCAAATCTCTACACCTTTGCAACGTTTACCAAGTAGTAGATAGAATTCACTACTTATCCGCATGATTCAAAAGGTCTGACATAAGCGTCATACTAACGTCGCAACGAATTGACTTGAGCTATAGTAGTAATCTGTTGTAGAGTACGATATAGCACATTGTTCTCTTAGTCATCAGCTACAAATTTCATCATTTCCTCAAATTATTCTCTTTGCAAAGTACACAAACATTTTATTGCACCCTATCATTCATCTAGTTAATGCATATTACAAAAAACTAAAGGTCAGCATAGTTTCCATTGTGGTCATAGTAGCGATTGGAACCGCTCTGTTGCTGCTTTATACGCAGTATAACTTTACACTCACTTCCCGACCCTCTCAAGAGAGCAGACCTATAAGAATAGCCTGCTCTGAACCTTGGGTAGGTTATGTTCCAATTGTATTGGCCGTGGATAAGTTCTTCAAGGAAAATAACGTCAAGGTGGAATTGATACAACCTGAGAACCAAACTACCGCGGAGGAATTATTCCTTAATGGCTCCGTTGATGGGTTATGTAGTATCTTTACTACGACTATCTATCAGAATTCAGAAGGTGTAAATTCCAGATTAGTGTGGGTGTTAGACTACTCGGGTACCGGAGATGTTATCCTTGGTTCGAAGAATATGACAGTGGAAGATTTGAAAGGAAAAAGAATTGGGGTTGAAGGTCTAAATACCTATTCTCACATTTTTGTATTGCAAACCTTGGCTAAAGCTGGCTTATATGAAAAGGATGTTCAATTTGCAAATATAGCGGCTCAGGACATGGTAAAGGCGTTGAATTCCGGACAAATCGACGCTGGTCACACGTATGGACCTGCAAAAATTGCTGGCATTCGAAGTGGGTATGATATTATAGCAACTGCTGAAGATGCACCAGCGATTATAGCAGATGTTCTGCTATTTAATTCCAAAGTAGTTGATACAAGACCAGAAGCAGTTGAGGCTGTGGTGAAATCGATTAATCAAGGAAAGGAATATTTTGATAAAAACAAGGAGAACACGTACTTACTTCTTTCAAATTTTTTTAATATGAGTACTGATGAAGTACAAGATGGATTTAAAGGGATACAAGTTCTTGGGTTAGAAGACAATATCAAGGCAATGAATAGTTCAAGTTCGCAACGAAGTAACTTTACTACATTGTATGAATCCGGCAAAATTATAGCTAACTACCTACTAGAGAGAGGCCAAATACGACAAACCCCAAGTTTAGATGAGATAATTGATCCGAGATTCGTTTATGCTATTTCCAGAAACGAAACAATCCATGATGGTTAACTGATTTATGCAGATTCGGTCAAAACTTTTCATTATCATGATATCTCTTGTTACTGCAGCTATTATAGTTCCTTCTGTTATAGCTCTAAATACCTTCACAAGGAGTCTGGAAGCGGAAATAACTGAAGAACTTAAGATTAGTGCTCTTAACGCCATGGATAAATTGTCAAGACTCATGTTCGAACGACTTGCAGACCTGCGATTTCTTACTTATCCAAATAATACCATAATAACCAATTCAAGCGATAGTATCAGTTTAGGGGAAAAGGTTGAATATCTGAGGCAAATAGAAAGAGCCAATAAGGCCTATGCCTCCATCTCTATTTACAATGCGAGCGGTATAAAAATTGGCGATACACGGAGTATCGACATTGGGGTCAACGATTCGGGAGAACCTTTTTTCAGAAATGCCATTAATGGCTCTTACTATTATGACAGTGTCCCTGCCTATTCAAGGAGCTTAGGCCAATACGTAATCCAGTTCTCGGGACCTCTTTACGATGTTAGTAACAACCAGTCTGGAGGGGTCTTGGTATTAAAATTTCCACTTAACAAAATAAATGAGATTATGGTTGAGGCAAGTGGGACGATATCAAGTGATGCAAATATTGAATTGGTTTCAACCGACGGACTTATGATTTACTCAAACAATGATCCAAAGTCTGTTTTACAAAAAAAGGTAACAGGATTGGAGATACTCGATAAACTTCATAATTCGACCAATAGGGTTGAGTCTGATATATCTGCTGTCGGTAGTGGTCCAGGTGGTGAGTCTATGAATACGATATTTATAGGTAGCAGAGAACCGGGATTTCTGGACTATAGGGGAAACAACTGGTCGCTAATACTTGGTGTAGGTACTGAAGATGCGTTTAGGAGCGTTTCTTCGCTTAGAGCCCAGTTTATCATTGTAGCAGCTATCATACTGTCTATTTCTACTTTCCTGGTTTTCCTATTCGCAAGAAGCATCTCTAGACCAATTATAAAGCTAAAAGATGTTACAAATGAGGTAAGTAAAGGCAACCTTGGGATAAAGGTGGACATCCAAAAAAGTGGCGGTGATGAACTCAAACAACTGTCATCAAGCCTCGAAAACATGAGGCAGACCATATTATCCAGAACCCAGGAAGTCTTACGAGCAAATGAAGACCTCAAAATAAAAGATAGGTTGAAAGACGAATTCATTAACGTAGCTGCTCACGAATTGCGTACTCCTATACAACCAATATTGGGACTATGTGAAGTTCTTCGTTCTAAAATCAGAAAAGGTAGTACGAGGAGTCCAAAAAGCGAAGAAGAAGAGCAACTGTTAGATATCATAGTTAAGAATGCAAAAAGATTGCGAGGAGTTGCTCAGGAGATATTAGATGTAACTCGAATCGAGAGTAAGGGTTTTGACTTGAATCTGGAAACCTTCGATCTCGTCACTTTACTATCTAACAGTGTGACGGATACTAGAGAAGAGATAAGCAAACTTGAACGAAACATAAATATCACGTTTGAATTTGAAGGGAAACTCGAAAAAGAAACCAGCACAATTCTTGTGACCGCAGATAAGGACAAAATTACTCAGGTCATTTCCAACTTGTTAGGAAATGCTGTTAAATTTACGAAGGACGGAAGTATATCTGCTAATGTCAGCCTAAACAAAGAGCGCAATGAAGTTATAATATGTATTAAAGATACCGGTCAGGGTATCGATCCAACTATTATCCCCCATCTATTTACCAAATTTAGCTCTAAATCGTTTGAAGGGATTGGATTAGGACTATTTATCGCAAAAAACATTGTTCAAGCTCATGGAGGCCGAATATGGGCTGAAAATAATCCTGACGGCGTAGGGGCTGTATTTTTCTTTACCTTGCCGATATCAGGATCTAAATCCTTTACAATTGACGACGAAAGTTGAAGGGACACGAGACAAAATAAGCTTTCGAACCAACAAATATCATTAAGATACGGCTTCAAATCCCCTTTAGACCCATTTTCACCCTCTGGCAAGTGGACTCAACAGCTCTCGAGATGTGGCTAGTTAATCTATGGACACAATCAACGAGTTACCTAATAGTGAGCAGCGAGAGATCTAGTCCAAATTAAAGAGTTATCCGGATGGAGCAAAAAAAATATGGCAGTGACCAGGAGTTTTATGAATAAAATATGTCAGCTTGGCGGAAAACATCCATAGCCAGAGGGATTGGATAATTCTATTGGGTGTGAACAAGAAGAAAAGTTCTGCATTTGCCATACCTGTAGCGGAATATAGGGACACAACTCTCATCAAGCATCAGAATCCACAAGAATATTTGATTTTACGAGATTTTTCATCAATTCTATTGAGTCACCGCATACTTACGCTTACTTTATTCACGGAAGGTCAAATGTTTGGTTCC
>JARBAV010000210.1 GCA_029237515.1 Nitrososphaerales archaeon | reverse complement strand
CTTTCTCCATTTTTGGTTAAGTCTTGAACGATTTGTATGGATTTTCTTAAACTAATCTTGTGTCCAACACTAATATAGATTGGTTTTTTTCCCTCTTTTTTAATCCTATATCCAAGAACATTGTCATGATATTCTATAAAATGATCCTCCAATAAAGAACCACAAATTAGATTCTTGGCAATTCCAATAGTTGGTTTGTCAATAGTATAACCAACATAACTTGCTAATCCACACCTCCTTGGGTGTAACACTCCATGCCCATCAATAAGTAGAATATCAAAATCAGATTCAGATTCATTTTTTAGTAATGCCAAAGTTTCTAGTAATGGACCAGATTCTCTTAAAAAGAATAAACCTGGCAGATATGGATATTCCACTTTGCATTTAAGATTTGCAGTAGCTATCAATTGGAAGGTTATATTAGTTATTACAGCAGAACAGTATGCTATATTATCTTTGTAGGAGACGTCTATAGCGCAAATATTTTCAATTTTGTTAATGGTATCACAAGTTATTATCTTTCTTGAAATTTCTTTTTGAATAGTAATGGCCCAAGAATAATCTTTTTTCACTGTATCTAATTTGATATCATGACTCTTAATGTTGACTATTCTCAAATAGATTATGGCACTATGTAATTTCATCATCATGATCCTAAAATGATTTAGATTCTTAAAAGGAACAAACGGGATTCAATAATGATAAAGCAGTGGGCGTGATCTAAATTCATTCTATCAAATATCTCCTAAAATTTAGGCATGTTTTTTATATGATTGTTTGGATTACCCTTTTGATACATGATGCCGGAGGAGCTTTCCGAAAGAAAATTACCAGAAGACCATGAATGGCAGATTACTGAGAAAGTCAAGGAAACACACGATACTTATACTTACACTTTAAGACCTTTTTCTGCCTCACAAAGATTCAATTTTTCTATAGGCCAATTTGTAACTTTGAGTGCAATACTCAAAAGGCCTACAGCATCTGGAGGTGTTGAGGAGACTACCGTTAACCGTGCTTATTCAATCGCATCGTCACCAACGAGGGATTTTATCGAACTTACAATCAAAGAAGAGAAGCCATATGGGTATATCAACCCTGCTACAGGGAAATCGGATGCCTTTGCAGCTTATTTTAATCAACAAGTTAAGATAGGAGATAGAATCAAGCTAAAATTCAATCCAGTTAAAGAGCATTTCCTATGGAAAGTAGCTGCCGGAATTGAGAAGAACGTAGCTTATTGGTCGGGCGCAAATGGAGCACAATCTGCAAGATGCTTGATGCAGTATATGGAGGATAAGAAGGATCCTGAGTTTAATCTTATACTATTTTACAGTAACACAAAGTTATCCACCGAGAATGCGGATAGTATTATTGGTGACGTTGAACATCATCCTATTGACTCCCTGAATGTGATTTACTATAATTGGTTGATAGATATTGCAAAAAAACTTAAGAATGTGAAGGTGATTTTTACTTTCACAAGAGAACAAGAGATACCTACGGCATCCAAAGATGCCGGGATTGTGTTTAGGAAAGGAAGATTCTTCCTAAATCCTGATGGTTCCTCAGAAAGAACTTTACTTAAATATGGTAACAACGTACAAACATCATTTAATCCAATATGTGGTAGCAGCGCGTTCATAAATGGCACCGTAAGGTTACCAGATGGTAAGATAAATAAAGGTAAAGGAATTTTACAAAATTTGATGGAACTAGAAGGCGTAAAGCCTGAAAAGACTGATAAAGAACAGTTTTACCTCCAACAAGTCGGCGCAAACTAGTAAAATGAGAAAATATTAGAAATTATTTCCTAAAGAAGAAGCTATTATCAACTGATATCTTGTCTCATATTATTGCTAGAATAAGAATTTTTCTCTCGCTATCTGAAAGGAATACGTTGAAAATCAGACGTTAATTCTGACACATTGAGAAGTATCAGGTTACCATATATCGAATACACAAAGTGTAAAGTACATGGATCATATTGAAAAATGGTTATTGAATAAATTATATGAAGATTTAGCTATAAGATATTGAGTCAACAGTTAATTGTCTTAGCTTTCAGAAGATATCGACATATGAATATGAAGAAGGAAATGTCAATTGCTGTCATATTTCTTGCAGCAGCTATCATCTTTGTATCGTCAACTCCTATAGCAAATTATGCTCTCGCACAAACCGAAGGAGAAGAAGAGGACCTAGTACTAACAGAACACGAAGATAATTTAG
>JARBAV010000209.1 GCA_029237515.1 Nitrososphaerales archaeon | reverse complement strand
AATATAGCTCCGAATTCATTTTGGATTTCTAATATAGAAAAAAAAGAGGGATGTCTTATCAAGAATATAGATAGACCTATTGCAATTGGAGAAAGTATTAATGCGCAAATCGAAACTCCGAGCAAAGTTCTCCTAATCTGAAATATTTGTTCAATGAAATTATCCATCAATGTTAAAATGTTATTTTTAGTAACATCTAATGCGATCTCTTCATGATTTTCTTCGGAGTCAGTGTTTTTAGGTACATCACGATTGTCACACATTAGTGATAACGAATATCTAATATTGTTGACTATTTATATAATGATGAACATAGTTAGCGAATGTTGATCATAGTATGAATAGAGATCATTTTTACACACTTTACAAAAAATGACGCTATTTTATAACATTTATTTACCTTGGCATATTGAAGATACAAAAAATACACCAACATAATTATCTTGGTTTTTCTTATTCTTGATATTACAGTAGTTTCCATGTTAGTTAACGTTTTGATAGATATACTACATGTTTGATTAGCTAGTTGGATACAGAGTCAATTAGATGGGAGGCCGTATTGGTAATGCTGGCTAATTTGAAGGGATAATAATATATCAGTCTAATTCATGAGAGCATTGTAAAGAGCCTTCATTTAGATCGGGACCGCACAATTCATATCGAAAAAGCTATATTTTGAATCTGAATAGAAGGCTTGTGTAGTGCTCAAGTTTGAGTTAGAGATAAACGTGGCAAATTCTAGTATATTTTATTTAAAGGATAGGTAAGTAAAATGCAAAGAAAATATAAAGTAAATACAAAGAAACATACATACGTAGTCTATTTAGAATGATAATATAAGGTGTTAATAGATAAGATAAGTACACGGTTGATAAACATCGATACTGGCATATCAACATATGAACAAATTAACAATGATGTTATAATATGTTTGGCGATGCTCTTTACATTTACAGGATTGATTATTACTACAGGAAGTCTAGCAAATGCACAAGAACAGCAGCAGCAAATTCTACCAGAAACAACGTTAGGCAATTTTACACTTAACATCGACGTGTTAGGAGTTAACAGTGAAACCAGAAATTCCACAATATCAATAGTTGGTCCCGAAGGCGAAACGCTAACAAGTAATACAACTATTGATTTGTTCTCCAAAGCTCAACAGGATTTTGCCAGTGAAAGTAACCCAGTTGCTTTGACGATTCCTATCAACATAAATTCTAACTTGTTACACGATGGAGATGAGTTAAAGGCTTGTCTTACAATGGTAGATACAAGTAAGGTCGATTGTGAATTGACAGTAATTACACAGTATAATTTGGAAGGATTCCCCAAGTCAGTCCAACTTGAGGCTGGAGGAAACATAGAACAACAAATAAAGGATCTACCTAAATAGAACATCCTTAAAGTAGGTAGGACTAGCTCAAAAATAACTTGTGAACATTTTCTTTTGTTACATGGAGTTTGTATACTTCGTCTCCTTTTAGTATGAAAATTTGATCATGCATTTCGAATAACTCTATCAGATCTTTTATCTCTGAATTTAATAGGTTATCTGTTTTATATGTACAATACATCAGCCCTGCTACCCTGTTGTCATCATAAGCTTTTTCTACAATAAGTGCATGTTTCAGTGAATCCTTTCCCACATCATTAATTACAAAATCCATACAACATACCTGCTTGTTATTTGCATTCATTACAACATTTTCTACCACTTTACCACAATATTTCATTATGTTTTTCTGACTTTGAACTTGGATTTGAGCTTGAGCTTGTATTTGTTGTTGTTGTTGTTTAACTGATATTCCGTGCTGTTCATCCTTAGATTGTGTCGCAAAAGAAAAAGGATAAGGTTTTACTGTACCGTCATACCACTTAAGTTTAGACAAAAGTTCGATAGATGGATTGTGTGGCGGTCCAAAGAAACATCTAAACAAGTTACCTTCCATTGCAAGTTTATCCATTGATTTTAGTAACCGCATCATGGATTCATCATCTGAATAGATTACTAGATGATGCTTTCTAGGTACTTCTGATTGCTGCTTCTTTAGCCATACATCCACAGCATCTTTTACTATTGAATTTATAGAAACTCCCCTTTGATTCGCTATCTCTCCTAGTTTCTCATGAACTTGATCGTCGAAACCTCTAACGATGAGATTATGCGCCAATGTATAGACTATTTTCTTGACAAGTATTTATAGATATTGCTATCAAGATAGCAAAATGCAAATACACTTATATAACGCTATCATGGTATCATACGATATGCATGAGGATGATGCGAAGCACTTGAATCATGACGCAAAAAAACTTTCTTCAATCAAAGGAACAAAGGAGAAAATGAAGTCGCAAATATCATCTCAAATGGCCCCGATGTCAAATAAAGCGACTAGGATCAGCGCTAATAGGCCGATAAGAAATAGCGATGTATATGACCTACTTCTAAAAATACCTGCAGGAAAGGTTTCTACCTATGGGGATCTAGCCAGGGCACTTGGAAATCCTTCGGCGTCAAGGGCGATAGGTCGAATACTCGGCGAAAATCCAAATCCCATTAAGGTGCCTTGCCACAGAATAGTTATGTCCAATGGTCGCGTAGGAGGTTATGCCTATGGAACTGCCAAGAAAAGACAATTACTTGAGAAAGAGGGTGTATCATTTATCAACGGAACAGTTAAGAACTTTAATAATTTTAGAGTCTACCCGCAGAGCAACATCAAAGACAGAGATTAGAAATTATTGAATCCCATTGACGTAGTACAGGAGACGATTTCAGAGATTGACTGGCAGTTAGTATCCGAAGAAATGAATGCAAAAGGGTACAGCTTAGTATCGCGATTTCTTAATGATCAATATTGCAAGGAATGCATAGACGAATATGGTAACGAAGATATATATCGCAAAACCATTAAAATGGAAAGGCATAGTTTTGGATTAGGCGAATACAAATATCTCAAATATCCGTTACCGGATCTAATCCACATTATCAGAGAAGCAGTTTATCCAAAACTT
>JARBAV010000208.1 GCA_029237515.1 Nitrososphaerales archaeon | reverse complement strand
TACGTCTCTGGTTGAATTTGTGGGATCGATCATAAGCATTTTTGCTGTTAACGGGATACCATTAATTTCTCCTGAATAACTTTGATTTGAAAATGGGCTTGGTTTGGGAATGTATATTTCTTCATGAACAAAAATATTTTGTTCTCTAATCCTAGAAACGTTCCAATTAAATGGCATCTTCCATTCTGCTTTCAAATCATCAGGTTCAAAGGTGAAGTTTTGGACTCTATCATAATATGAGATTAAAGTGGTGTTAAAGTTCTTATTGCCATAAGTAAGATTGGTTGTATATATATCACCGATACTGAGATAAGAATCAAATCTAGGAGCGTCCTCTGGAATGAAAATATTTCTAACATTGTCTATTCCGAAAATTTCTACGATAAAATGATATAGTCCACTCTCAGTCAGCACAGGGCCAGACACCGTGATGTTTCCTGTCTCACTTGTCCTTCCTCCCAAAAAGGGTTCTATACTACCATAGAACCTAATCGGTCCATTGTCTGGCTGGAATTTTAATGTTAAGGGACCTTCCTTCGAATAAAACAATTCACGGAGTAATACCTCATCTTCTTTGTTTATAGTTAAGAAGTAATTAACATTCGTGATATTGTTCATTGTATTTGAGTCAAATAATCTTAATTGAAAGAAAGCATTTTGTATTGTATCGGATGTCAATACAGGGGGACTAATTTTCGTATAAAGGCTTGCTTCTCTATCTCCCACTGAAGCTGGTGGTAATGTTTCTTCAAATAGTCCATCAGAAGAGGCTTCTTGCAGATTGGGGATCACGATACTACTGGTGATGACTAAAAAACAGACAAATATTTTGTACATACTATCCCATCATTAATTTAGCAAGTGTAATGTAATTTATATGATTTACTTGCAAATAATTAGACATGCAGAATCAGTAGTACTTGCTGAGACGAAAATGAGGCCAATTCAAATGATTGCCAGCTTTAATTTCTGTTTTATTTCCGGCAATTTATATCTCTTATAATCTATGCTTTCAAATACATTATACAATTGAACAAACACATAAAGCGCCCGGTGGATGATAATGTCGCCAATATAAAACGGGCAACTGCAAAACATGCCTTCAGATGTTTGATAGGATGCAATATTGGTGAAGGTTTAGGAGCCGCTTTAGGATATTTCTATCATTGGGATATGACTTTGACGATAACAGTGGCAGTAGTATTAGCATTTGCCACAGGATATCTGTTTACATTGATACCAATGCTGAAGACAATGTCTTTTCGACAGGCAGTAAGAGTAACGGTAATAGGTGATACTGCTAGCATTGCAGCAATGGAAACTGTAGAAAATTTGTTAGCATTTGTAATCCCCGGATTCATGCATTCCGGACCGACGGAATCGTTATTCTGGTTGGGTCTGGGTATCATTTTGCCAGCTGGTTATGCAGTGGCATATCCTGCCATGTATTGGGCTATGAAGCGAGAACAAAAGCAAGGGTCGATGCACCACTAACATAAACTGGGCATATTAATATTCTTAGACAGGTAATATTTAACAGTGAAGTACAGTCGTCTCATAGTATCCAAATTTGGCGGCCCTGAAAATCTCCGTCTCATTAAGGTAGAAATTCCCGAACCTAGGGCAAATGAAGTACGTGTGAAAATATTAACAGCAGGAGTATCGCTGGTTGATATTCTCATACGCGAAGGTATTCACCGGAATCACTGTTTAAGCGACCACCTTTATGCATTGGTTGGGATATCGTTGGAATAGTTGATAAAATAGGAGACAAGGCATCTAGGAAATCTACTTGGAGAAAAGGCGATTTTGTAGCGGCGTTACCAATAGTTGGAGGATACGCTGAATACTTGTGTCTTCCTTCCGACCAGCTTGTACCAGTTCCTTATGGATTGGATCCCGCTGAAGTTGTTAGTGTAATACTTAACTATACTACAGCGTACCAAATGCTTCATCGTAGTGCCCACATAGAATCGGGTGAATCTGTTTTAATCCACAGCGGAGGCGGTGGAGTAGGTACCGCCCTTCTCCAGTTAGGAAAACTGCATGGACTAGAAATGTACTCTACTTGCTCTTTACGCAAGAAAAAGATAGTAACAGAACTCGGTGGCATACCAATTGACTACAAGGCTGTCGACTTTGTCCAAGAAATTTTCCGCCTTACTGATGACGGTGTGGATGCAGTATTCGATGGTATCGGCACAAAATCGCTAGCGCATTCTTATAGGGTTCTTCGTACCGGTGGCAGGTTAATAGGTTATGGATTTGGTTCAAAATCAAAAGATAGACTTAATCGTACAGGTCAAATATTATCCAATGTAGTGAATTGGATAAGATTACTTGCACTTAATTTGATACCTGATAGTAGAAAAGTAATTCCTTACAGTATTCAAACTCTGAAAAGACGTAAACCAGAGTGGTTCCGTGAAGATTTGCAAATAGTATTTAATTTACTAAAACAGCAGAAGATTAAGCCTATAATTTCAACTCGACTGCCCTTACATCAAGCTGTACAAGCTCATGAACTACTTGAAAGTGGGTCTGTGACAGGTAAAATTGTCTTGATTTGTAATTCTCTATAGGTTCCTAAGTCTGATCACTTAATCGCCGTCTCCCATAAGCCGACTTAATTTCTTGGAGAGGAAAAGTAAGCTTTCCAGTAGGTAAATATGGCCGAGTCCTCTTTTAGAACCGATAGCATCGGGTTACCGACGTACTGTCATGTAAACGCCTGAATTGCAAAGTGGGTTATTCCAATTTTCTATGCAGTATCCCCATTTAGCACCGATACCGTCGCGGGTACCGACGTACTGTCATGCAGAGGATCGAATTAAAAGGTGATTTTCCCAGATCAAGTATTAATTCACGTACAACTAGAATGCTGAGTTGTATTTGATTGAATAACTATTTTTTATTCTCTATCTTCTTTTCAAATGTAAATGCAATCTGTTGAAACCCAATTTTCTTGTAAAAATTATGTGAACTAATTCTATCATTTCTTGATTCAAGCCTTATGCGATAACATTTATTTCTTTTCGCGAGTGATTCACATCTTTGAATCAGTAGTTTACCTATTCCACTATTTCTATACTCCCCAGAGACTACTAATTCTGGAATCCAGAATTCACTAAGCAATTGATTAAGTCTTTCAAGCAATACATAAGAAACTAGTCCGAGTATTTTTGAATTGCGTGTTGCCAAAATGATTCCACGATTGATGTTAGTAGAGTTAGTAGAATTAACCTGGATGTAACTTTTGATGAGTTTCTGGAATTTTTTAATTTCGTTCCTGTTCTTAGGTAAATGTCTGTCTAATTGGGCAAGGATTTTGTTTATGCTGTTAATATCAGCTGGTTTGGCATGCCTTAATTTCACTTTGTCTTCTTTCATTTCATATTGAAAGATACAAAAGAGCTATAAATCAGTTGGACTGTTCAATGTCAATAACTAGGCATTGGTTTGATGGTGCCTTTTGCGGTAGTTTTGAACTTTAAACAACAACCCTAAATATCATTCTGATGAAATTATACTATGGAATCATCGACGAGGATTACCATAAAAAGACCTCCTGG
>JARBAV010000207.1 GCA_029237515.1 Nitrososphaerales archaeon | reverse complement strand
TGACAAATTATCGCGAATTAGGTAGTACAGGCAAATAAGCTCGCTCGCTTGAGGTATATATAGTCCAGAAACCGATAGGCATTACATGAAAGCTCAACGATGGCACGACAGCGATATCAACTTAGACGACATTAAGAAGGACAGAATAGCGGTAATTGGTTATGGTATACAAGGTCGCGCACAGGCTAATAATATGAAGGATAGTGGATTAGAAGTCCTTGTGGGGCTACGACGAGGCGGGAAGAGTTGGGATCTCGCCGAAAAAGAAGGCCACAAGGTTATGAGTGCAGCAGAGGCCACTAAAGATGCGAATATAGTTCATATGCTGGTTCCGGATATGGAACAGAGTACTCTATACAAGACCGAGATAGGACCCAACCTTTCGGAAGGGTCTGCATTAAGCTTTTCACACGGCGCAGCGGTACATTGGAAGTGGATCGAACCTCCTAGCAATATCGATGTAATAATGGTTGCCCCAAAAGGACCAGGACAAATGGTAAGAGAGTTATTTTTGAAAGGTTTCGGGACGCCATCACTGGTCGCTGTCGAACGTGACTATACTACCAAAGGGTGGGAGAGGGTTCTTGGTCTTGCAAAAGCAATTGGCAGTGCCAGACCAGGATTAATTAAAACAACGTTTAAGGAAGAAGTTGAGACAGATTGGTTCGGCGAACAAGTGGACTTATGCGGAGGCACTCACAGCCTCATAATGAACGCATTTGAAACGTTGGTGGAGGCCGGGTACCAACCAGAGGTGGCATATTTTGAGTGCTTGCATGAGCTTAAGCTGATAGTTGATTTAATCCACAGGTACGGGATAACTGGTATGTACAGTAGAGTTAGCGAAACGGCTCGATATGGAGGTCTGACGAGAGGACCTACAGTTATCGACACAGAGAGCAAAGAAAAGATGAGAAGAGTCCTAAATGAGATTCAGTCAGGCTCGTTTGCAGATGAATGGGTGAGTGTTTATGAGAAAGATGGCAAGAACTCATTTGAAACATTTATAAAAAAGATTCAAAGCCACGACATCGAAGTTGTAGGTATTGAGATGAGAAAGATGATGTGGCCTAACGAAGAAAGGGCAGATTAAACAAAGAAAAGAATACCGTGAAATCTACCGGAATTGGACACTTTAAGTCATTTTCGAGGTTTGACATTTCTGGCAATGTACTCAATTATAGTCGGCAATGGTGTTCCAGGTCCAAAGTTTCCCATCACGCCCTCACCTTCGAGGGCTTTTTTGTCTGCCTCAGGTATTATGCCTCCTCCTATCAATAAGATATTACTTCCGCCTTTCTCTCTCACTAATCTCGCTACTTTGGGAAATAACACTGAGTGAGCTCCGTTCAACAAGCTCATTGCAATCACATCCACGTCTTCCTCAATTGCGATCTTCGACACTTGTTCGGGCGTACAGAATAGACCAGAATAAATAACTTCCATTCCTGCGTCTCTCAACGCCCTGCAGATTACAAGCGCACCCCTGTCGTGTCCATCGAGTCCCAACTTGGAAACAAGGATTCTTATTGGTCCCTTATGCTGTTCAGTCTCCTCTAGCATATCAATCTGCTTACTTCATAAAGATGTCGAGAAGTATATCTAATTTGCGTCTATTTTTTTTAGTCCTTACTGTTCTTGTAGTTGTCGTTGGCGGCATCTTGCCTGTTGATTTGTTTGAGGTAAAATACGAGAAATTAGATTGAAATATTAAATTGATATCCATTCCAATTGCTACCAATGAATTTATACCGACCTTGTGATAGCTGAGTCATGCTACAGATAGTGAAAAGACTACTGGAGGGAGACCGTAGGTCTCTGGCACGGGCAATTTCTATGGTTGATAACGATGACCCTGATTCCCAGGACATTATTCGTGAGATCTTTTCCTTGACAGGTAAATCCAGATCAATCGGTTTTACTGGCCCTGCGGGCGCAGGAAAGAGTTCTCTGATAGGAGCATTGGTACGTGATTTTCAAACCATGGGTTATAGAATAGCTATTCTAGCCGTTGATCCCACAAGCCCAATTACTGGAGGGGCAATCCTGGGAGACCGTGTTAGGATGCAAGTGACTATGGATGATCATGATGTGTTCATGAGGAGTTTGGCCTCCAGAGGCGCAGTGGGCGGTGTTTCCAATTCCCTTAGGAATGTTATGCGGATTCTAGACGTCGCAGGATTCGACCTAATCTTAGTCGAGAGTGTTGGAGCTGGCCAGTTAGAAGTTGAAATATCAAGGATCGTAGATATCACAATCGTTGTGTTGACTCCTCAGACCGGAGACAACATACAGTCTATCAAGGCTGGTCTCAACGAAATAGGGGAAATTTATGCAATAAATAAGGGCGATCTGGACGGCTCTGGGAATTTATTCGATTCCATTCTAGAATTTGTAGGGGGAACTGACAAGAAACCTTCGGTGTTGAAAGTGTCTGCACGAACGGGAGATGGTGTTAGGGAGCTTGCCTCGCATATTGATGAGAAATTAATAAGTAACAAAGAAAGCATAACAGAGAAGAGGAAGAGAATGTTGAAAAACGAACTACAAGAAATGATATTCCGAGCCGTGGAGAAGAGGGCTAAGTCGTTTCTCAAAGACAACTTGGAATACGAGAATTATGTAACAATGGTAATTGAAAAAAAAATCGACCCGTATCTGGCTGCTGAACGAATATCTGCGACAATCATGAGGTAGAGGAAGAAAAGGAACATGGCCGAATCCAAACCGTTCAAGACAGACTCTGGGATTGAAGTAAAGAAAATTTATTCTAATTCTGACATTCCAGCGAATATTTTGAGTAGCCTTGGATCTCCTGGAGAGTTTCCTTACACTCGTGGAATCTATCCCGAAATGTACCGTGGTAGGCTTTGGACCATGAGAATGTATAGCGGCTTTGGCAGTGCGGAGGAGACGAATAATAGATTCAAATTCTTGTTGGAACATGGGCAGACCGGTCTTTCTCTTGCTTTCGATTTGCCTACTCAAACCGGCCGCGATTCGGATAATCCACAGTCAGAGGGCGAAGTGGGCAGGACGGGTGTTGCAATCAGCTCTTTAAACGATATGATGACTTGTTTCGAATCCATACCCTTAGACAGAGTAAGTACATCAATGACCATAAATTCAACCGCATCCACTCTGCTATCTCTGTACATTGTTGTAGCTGAGCAGCAGGGGGTGTCACCTGACAAACTCAGAGGTACTACCCAAAACGATATTCTAAAAGAATACATATCACGAAATACATACATCTATCCTCCTAGACCTTCTCTTAGGCTGATAGGTGATATGATTCAATATACTTCACAGAAAGTACCTCAGTGGTATCCCATTAGCATCTCAGGTTATCATATGAGAGAGGCTGGGTCAAATGCCATACAAGAGCTTGCCTTTACGTTCGCTAATGCTATAGAGTATATAGATACCTGTCTACAGCGTGGGCTGGAAGTTGACTCCTTTGCCCCAAGGCTTTCTTTCTTCTTCTGCTGTACGATGGAATTCTTTGAGGAGATCGCAAAATTCAGGGCTGCTCGCAGAATCTATTCGAAACTAATGAAGGAAAAGTTTGGAGCAAAAGACCCAAAGTCGTGCCATTTAAGATTTCATGTACAGACAAGCGGTGAATCGCTGACAGCTCAACAAGTAGACAATAACATAGTCCGGGTCTCATTGCAGGCTCTTGCGGCTGTGTTGGGAGGATGCCAGTCATTGCATACTAACTCTCGTGACGAAGCATTGGCGCTGCCAACTGAGGAATCTGTGAAAGTTGCGTTGAGAACTCAGCAGATAATTGCTAATGAGACTGGAATTACAAAAACTGTCGATCCTTTAGGTGGCTCATATTATGTTGAGGAACTTACCGCCAAGATCGAGGACGAGGTTCAAGATTACCTAAAAAGGATTGAATCCATGGGCGGCGCCCTGGCTGCCGTAGAGAAAGGATATTTTCAAGAAGAGATTAGAAAGAACTCTTACAGATTAAAAAAAGAAATAGACCAAAACGAGCGCATTATCGTTGGAGTAAATAGATTCCAGGATTTAAAAGACAAGGAACCTCAACTGAACACGATCAATCCTGAAGTAGAGAAAAAGCAGTTGTTACGCTTGAAGGAATTTAAAGGATCTAGAGACAAAACAAAAGTAGACTCCGTGCTTTCAGAACTTTATAAATCTGCGGAAAACGATAGCGTAAACTTGATGCCCTACATCATTGAATCAGTTAAGAGCCGCGCCACGCTTGGTGAGATTAGCGCTGTTTTTAAAGAGGTTTTTGGAGCCTATCTTCCAAAGATATCGTTCTAAAGACTTGGGCTAAAAGGATTCTGTTCCCTCGTGGCTCCTCATTTTTATTCAGATGTAAGGAGAGCGTATGTAAAATAATCTTAAGTGCTGCATCTTTGAGGGCCTTATAATTCCGGATAGTTAGTCTATAGACGTGTGCATTACCCCTTGGCCATAAATAAGCTGTAAGCAATTATTCATAGATATACAAATTAATACGAGACAGATTATGATGAAGTAGATACCATTGCGAATTGATCATGTTGCTATTGCAGTAAAGGATCTTGAACCAGCTCTGGAGAATTTTAAGAATGTTCTTAATATAGGCCATGTAGATTTAGAAGACGTTCCAGCTGAAATGGTTAAAGTCGCAATT